>JAUXBV010000519.1 GCA_030619215.1 Fibrobacterota bacterium
AGTAATAGATGATTTAAAACTCAATCAACTGAATTTCTCCGCGAAACTCGAATCAATACTGGCTGCGAGGATAATTGAATCGGCAACCCTTGCCATTGAAGTTCGTGTATTCATGCTGTGTTTTCGCATAAGCTCATACGCCATATCGCCCGATATATTCTTACTTTTCATGAGAATTTCTTTTGCTTTTTCGATATTTTTCCGCTCTTTCAACTCCAGGTCAACGACTTCTTTCATAATTCGCAACTCTGTATTTTTAATAACAATTGCAGCCTGAGACGCAACAGTAGTCAGCATATGCATCTCTTTAGCGGAAAACTTATGCTTTCGTGATGAATAACAGTTAATAACACCAATAACCTGACCATCCCCGCTCATGGGAACAGAGAGAAGTGATATCAGCCCATCCTCTTTAGCAATCCTTTTATTGACAAACCTCGGATCTTTGCGAACATCCGTTACTGTTATCGGCTCATTGCGAAGGGCGACACGGCCTGCAATACCTTTTCCAAGCGGCGTATTGGATTTCTGGTTATATCTACCTGATTCCGATTGGCTAGCCTTTAAAACCAGCTCCTTCTTTCTCTTGTCTAAAAGGAGGATAGAGCAGATTTTCGATCCGGTTACCTTTGCAGTAACCGATACAATGAGCGACAGTATGTCGTCAAGATAATTCCTCTCCATGACAGCTTTGCTTATTTCCGCAAGGCCTTCAAGGAAGCGAATGGTGCTATCTCTCTCTTCTTTTTTCATAACTTGCCGAACAACCTCATATATCAAACAAAAATTTTTCTTGTTATTTGTAGATTTTTCAGATATTAAAAAATATATTTTAAACCTATACAAAGTATCATCCGGATACTTATTTGAACTTAACGGGAGATATTTTATTAATCATGAGATGGGTAATACGATCCAAAATCCATAAAGCAACGGTAACTGAAGCTTCTATACATTACATAGGCAGCATTACAATTGACGAAGACCTGATGGATAAAGCAGGCCTTATGGAGGGTGAAAAAGTCCTCATAGGCAGTAACACCTCCGGCGCACGATTGGAAACATACGTAATGACAGGAGAAAGAGGCTCAGGAACGATATGCATGAATGGGGCTGCTGCACACCTTATTAAAAAAGGTGAAGAAATTATTATTATGGCATTTGAACTGACCGACACACCGATTGAACCAAAAATAATACTGGTTGATAAGGATAATAAATTTGCAAAATACCTGTGAGAAGAATTTCAGATTTTTCCCCCTTCACTAAAGTTTCTCCGCTCCGCTAAAGCTATGCGGAAGCGAGCGGAGGACACGTGATTTTGGATTGCAGATTTATTAAAAGAAAAGATATTTCTTATTAAACATATCTTCACATCAACACTTGTACACATTCACCCATTAATATGAAATGTGAATTTTGTGGCGGCGAAACGACTAAAAAGAAAGTAAAAAAGCAACACTGGTATCGATAAAACTATGACCTTATGGTTCTGGATATTACTTTTTCTCTTTCTTTCTTTTGCAAACTTCGCTTTTGCAATGGTACAAATTAAAAAGTTTCTCTCCCTGACTTCCATTATTGAAAGCAGGAAAAGCCTTGAGGATTTCAAGGACTTTGTCCGTTGGCAGATGTATCAAACCCTGATACAGCTCTGTTTTCAGGGCGGGGCGCTTCTGCTCAGCCTGTATGGCATCTTCAGTAGTCGATTGAGCTTTGGACAGGTTTTTCTCTATCTTATACTTAACGGCGTTATCATCATTCTTGGCAGGATATTCAAAAAGAGTGAAGATGAGGCACGATCGTTAATGGTAGACGATGAAAACCTTAAGGATGAGTATAAGGCAATATGCCGGACGTGGATTAAAAAACCTCTGCCTGACTTTTAAATTAATAATTATCCATAACCATAAAATAAAGGCTACAGCAAATCCTCAACAATACTCCTCGCAGCAATTTTGCCCGCACCCATTGCAAGTATCACCGTCGCAGCACCGGTTACAATATCCCCGCCTGCATAGACAAATTTCTTGGAGGTTCTCCCATCCTCTTCGTTTGCAACGATGGTTCCCCATTTGGAGACTTTAATATCGGGAGTGGTATTGGGGATGAGAGGGTTTGGTTTATTACCAATGGCAATAATTGCCACATCGCACTCTATTTCAAATTCACTGTCTTTAATAGGGACGGGGCGTCGGCGACCGGAAGAGTCAGGCTCGCCAAGCTCCATACGTATGCAGCGCATTCCCCTGACAAAACCTTTTTCATCAGCGAGAATCTCAACCGGATTAGTCAGCAGGTTATATTCTACCCCTTCTTCTTTTGCGTGGTGAATCTCGGCATTTCTTGCAGGCATCTCCACTTCACTGCGGCGGTAGACGATATATGAGTGGTCAGCACCAAGGCGAAGCGCTGTTCTGGCAGAGTCCATGGCGACATTGCCGCCTCCGACGGTAACAACATTCTTACCGCGGATAATCGGTGTTGTTGCATTGTCCTTATATGCTTTCATAAGGTTGCTGCGGGTCAGGTACTCGTTTGCGGAATAAACGCCTATGTAATTCTCGCCGGGAATACGCATAAACGCGGGCAAACCAGCGCCCGAGCCGACAAATATTGCATCAAAACCTTCCTCTTTCATTAACTCGTCAATAGTAGCTGTCTTACCAACGACAAAATTTTTCACCACCTTTACACCGAGCAATTCAAGGTAGTGTATCTCTTTTTTGACAATCTCCTTCGGAAGCCTGAATTCAGGGATACCATATACCAGTACGCCTCCTGCTTCGTGAAGTGCTTCGAATACGGTCACATCAAAGCCCTCTTTTGCAAGCTCACCTGCAACGGTCAGCCCTGCGGGCCCGGACCCGACAATACCAACTTTTTTTCCATTTTTAGGCTTGATCTGCGGCGCTTTTATCTCGGTATTCGTCCGCTCCCAGTCTGCAGAAAATCTCTCAAGGTTTCCAATAGCACTGGGATCGCCCTTTTTACCTAGAACGCATTTGATTTCACACTGCTCTTCCTGCGGGCAGACTCTGCCGCAAATAGCAGGCAGTGCATTTGTCTCTTTAAGCTTTAATGCTGATTCCGCAAACTTTCCTTCTGCAATTAAACCAATAAACTCCGGTATCTTGACTTCAACCGGGCATCCTTCGATACATTTCGGTTTTTTACATTGTAAACATCGCTTAGCTTCTTTAATAGCTTCTTCTTCCGTATATCCAAACGGTACCTCGGTGAAATTTTTTACCCGTACCGCCGGATCCTGCTCCTGCATGAAGTCGGATCGTAGCCATGTCGTTCTGTGAGCCAAGGAGTTGAAAAATGAT
>JAUXBV010000064.1 GCA_030619215.1 Fibrobacterota bacterium
ACATCGGAGGAATACGTGCTATCGGTTAAAGGTATTTATGACGGAAAGAATTTGAGGCTTGATGAAAATGTTTCTATAGAAAGGCCGGTTGAGGTTATTCTAACATTCCTTAATTCCGGTAAAAACGGAGATCAGAAGGAAATAAGTACGAGACAAATGAGAATTTTAAAGAGAGGCTATAAAATGGGGAGTTTGAAGTTTCAGTCTCGGGATGAGCTTCATGAACGGTAGGCTAATAGATACAAACATTTTGGTATATGCATACGATGCTTCGGAAAAAGAGAAGTTTTTCTGTGCGCGCAAGATAATTTTATCGATATGGTCAAAGGGCTACGGATATACAACAGTTCAGAATCTCACGGAATTTTTTGTTGTGGTTACAAAAAAAATTGAATTTCCGATTAAAACATCTGAAGCACTGGCTATCATTCATGATAT
Organism: Fibrobacterota bacterium; assembly: GCA_030619215.1. Lineage (GTDB taxonomy): Bacteria > Fibrobacterota > Chitinivibrionia > Chitinivibrionales > JANQEN01 > JAUXBV01. Next base: position 439 of record JAUXBV010000064.1, read on the forward strand.
CCTTCATTCAGATAAATGGCAGGTGCTCGATAGAGACATGTATACTATTGAAAGGGCGATAGCACTCGTGGAGAGATATAATATACACCTTTGGGATGCGCTTATTGCTCAAGTGATGCTTGATAACGATATTTCAATTATACTAACTGAAAACACCAAGGATTTCAAAAAAATCACCACAATATCAGCTGAAAAGGCCTTTAGCTAAGTATATTTAAATAGAAAGGTTTTTAAAAGGCAACTAACGTTGTATCTATCATCTCTCCAACTTCAAAATTTCAGAAATTACAGAAGCCTCGATATCTCTTTTGAAAAGACCGGGGCTCTTTTTTATGGTGATAATGGCGCAGGGAAAACAAATATTATTGAAGCGGTATACTTTCTTTCCCTGGGGAGGTCTCAACGTGGCGCATCAAAAACAGATATGATACATACGGGTTGTAACGAAGCTTATGTTGAAGGGGTATATGAGAACACAGGGGATTCATCGCAGGCTTCAATTTCCATAGGTTTTTCCCGTGACAGAAAGATCATAATGAAAAGAGACAACCAGAGAGTCTACAAGCTCTCTGAATTTATAATTCAAAGTAATGTTATCACTTTTGGGCCACAGGATATAATGCTCATATATGGGGACCCGTCAGACCGCAGGAGATTTATTGACATATTGCTCAGCCAGGTAAGGGAAGAATATTTGGGAAATCTGATTCAGTACAGGAAGAATCTTATAAATAGAAATAAGCTTCTGAGCGCCAACCCGGATGACAGTTCGATAAATATTTATGAAGAGAAAATGGCTGAATACGGGTCGGAAATTTTCGCTGAACGTATGAAGTTGTTTGATTTTATTTCACCGCATTTCAGTGAATACTATAGCACTATCGCCCGAAACGGCAATGTGGGGACGGTTCAATATAAGCCCTCAATAAAAGGAGATGTCTTTGAGAAAGCACAATGGAGAGAAATGTTTCATACGAAATTAAAGGAGAGGCGAAAGAGGGATATAGCGTTGGGATATTCTTCGGTGGGGCCGCATAGAGATGATTGTATCTTTTTTATAAATAACAGGCCGGTGAAGTTCTATGGGTCCCAGGGGGAGTGCAGGATAATGGCTTTTTCCCTGAGGCTGTGCTCGCTGCTTTACCTTGAAAAAGAGAAGCCGGGGAATAAAATTATTCTCATCGACGATGCGTTTGCGGAGCTTGACAAAGGGAAGGGCGGCAACATTTTTCCCCTTATTCAAAACAGGGGACAGTTGTTTATTACAACACATTCTAAAGATGAGGCGTTGTTTAAAGAGCTTCCCCGTTTTTCAATTAACAATAGTAAGGTTCTTTCCGTATGAAAAAGAGAAATCCGCAGAAGGTGGGGGAAATAGTACGCACTGTTCTTTCCGGGCGGGGCTACCTCAGGCAATGCCTTGAGGCTGAGGTAATAAGCAATTGGCCCGATATTGTGGGTGAGAGAATTGCTGATGTGACCGAGTGCACCGATGTAAAAAAAGGTGTTATCTATGTTAAGGTTTCTTCCTCTTCCTGGAGAAATGAGATCTCTTTTTTAAAGAAAGAAATTATAGATAAAATTAAAAAAGAGACACGTTGTAAGACAATCAAGGATATAGCTTTTTATTAATAAATAGTTACAATAAATATATAAAATTTGATAACTGTTTTTTTACCAAAGCCACCGGTAGAAGTAGCCTCCAAATAATTGCAGATATATACGTGTATCTTTATATTTTTATACCTCCTTATACCACCCTCATTCTTGGCAAATTTATGCGCCTTTTGTATGATTTTTAGTATAATAAATGTAGGAAAAAAGAGTGGAAAAATGTATTTTTTTATTACCACAAAAAAGTGTAAAATAACGCCTGAAACAGATCTTACAAACGGCTGCTTTTTATTGACAAAAAGCGAAGGATGCAAGTGCCGGTTTTATCAGCAAGTGATTTACAAAACACAACCTTTTTAACTCTATGAGCGAAAAAAATACAATGGAAGAACTGCCCGCAGGTCAATACACCGCCGTGAGCATTAAAATGCTTAAGGGGCTTGAGGCCGTGAGAAAACGGCCGGCCATGTACATCGGCAGCACCGGCTCCTATGGCCTTCACCAGCTTGTGTATGAAGTGGTTGACAATTCGATTGACGAAGCGCTTGCCGGATACTGTGACAAAATAGACGCTACCATTCATACTGACAACTCTGTTACGGTAATCGACAATGGCAGGGGAATTCCGGTTGACTATCACCGGGAAGAACAGATGTCGGCATTGCAGCTCGTGCTCACCACCCTCCATTCCGGTGGGAAGTTTGACCATTCTTCATACAAAATATCGGGCGGGCTTCACGGGGTGGGCGTTTCATGTGTAAATGCTTTATCAACATTTTTGAAAGCGGAGGTTTACCGGGGCGGTAATATCCATTTCATGGAGTTTAAACGTGGAAAACCCGTTGAAGAAATAAAGATTATCGGCAAGACAGGAAAAAGGGGAACACGTATAACCTTTCTGCCTGATGAGGAGGTCTTTGAGTCAATTGAATTTAGTTTTGACATACTGTCAAAAAGACTCAGGGAGCTTGCGTTTTTAAACAAGGGCATTGAGATAACAATAAATGACGAGCGAGATGTTGACAAAAGCCACAAGTTCTGTTACCCCGGCGGCCTGGTTTCCTTTATTAAATTCCTTGATGAAAACAAGACGCCGCTTCATGCTGAACCGGTTTACTTTCACAGTGAAAAGGAAGAAATTCAGATTGAAATAGCATTTCAATATAATCTCTCTTTCCAGGAAAACATTTTTTCCTTTGCAAATAATATAAATACGATAGACGGCGGAACCCACCTGTCCGGATTTAAAAAGGGGTTAACCCGGACCCTTAATGCTTATATAAGCAAGAACAACCTGCTTAAGAGCAGCAAGGTGGAAATAATAGGTGACGACCTGCGCGAGGGTTTGACCGCAGTAATCAGCGTGAAGCTGCCTGAACCCCAGTTCGAGGGGCAGACCAAGAGTAAGCTGGGTAACTCCGAAATAAGCGGTATTGTGGAGTCCTATGTAAACGAGCACCTCGGTATGTTTCTTGAGGAAAACCCGCAGATAGCCAGGAAGGTAGTGGATAAATGCATTAACTCCGCTATTGCACGGGAGGCGGCGCGCAATGCGCGCAGGATTGCCAGAAGGAAAAATGTACTGGACGGAGGCGGCCTTCCCGGAAAACTGGCGGACTGTTCAGAGAGGGATCCTGAGAAAAGCGAGCTGTTTATTGTTGAGGGTGACAGCGCCGGCGGAAGTGCCAAAATGGGAAGAGACAGGAGGTACCAGGCCATACTCCCACTGAAGGGAAAGATTATCAATGTTGAGAAAGCCCGTATTGATAAGGTTATATCGCATGAAGAAATTCAGATAATGGTACAGGCCCTGGGGACCGGCTTCGGTAATTTGGACGATGAAGGATTTGATATTAAAAAACTCAGGTATCATAAAATAATCATTATGACGGATGCGGATGTTGACGGGTCACATATACGAACACTCCTTCTTACGTTCCTCTTCAGACATATGCCCCGCCTTGTTGAGGAAGGCCACGTCTATATTGCACAACCGCCTCTTTACAGGGTAAAGTCGGGAAATGAGGAGAAATACATTTTTTCCGAAAAAGAGAAGGACGACCTTTTAGAGGAGTGGGGGGAGAGGAAAAATGTTGCTGTCCAGAGATTTAAAGGTCTTGGAGAAATGAACCCCGACCAGCTTGCAGATACCACCATGGATCCGTCGAAACGCCTGTTATTAAAAATAAAGCTGGATGATGTTGTTGAAGCGGACAGGGTATTTACCATGCTCATGGGGGAAGAGGTGCCTCCGAGAAGAAAATTTATAGAAGAGAATGCATTGAAAGTACGAAATTTAGATATCTAACATAAATGAGTGATGAGCAGAAGATTGCGGATACTTCTTACCAATGATGATGGTTTTTCTTCACCGGGCATACGCCACTTGTATGATGTTTTGAAGAAAGAGCATTCCGTTACGGTTGTAGCTCCCGAGCAGGAACAGAGCGGTGTCGGACACGCCTTTACCTATAATAAGCCGCTGATGTTCCGCAAGAGGGAGTTTAAGGATAACGATACCGGTTATTCAGTATCGGGAACACCTGCAGACTGTGTTAAAATTGCATTATGCCACATTTTAGATGAAAAGCCGGATGTTATTGTTTCAGGAATGAACCATGGAAATAACACCGGTATTGCAGGGTATTATTCCGGAACCGTTGCTGCGGTACGCGAGGGAGCTTTCTGGCAGGTTACGAGTATGGCATTTTCCCTGTGCGAGAGAGACCCCTGTTTTTTTTGTGAATATGCCCTTATTTCATATAAAATTCTCCAAAAGATTATGTTTGATAATACGATAGTAGATAATGACAGGAGGATTTTTTTTAACGTAAACTTTCCATCGTGCCATCCCGATCAATGTGCCGGTATTGTGGTAGCCAAACAGAGCCTGTCATATTATAACGACAGATATGAGCCGGTAAAACGTAAGGACGGCAGTGTTGAATATTGGCTTCATGGCGAGAGGAAAGATGTGGAGCCGCAGAATGAATATGATGCACGCGCTGTTGAGAATAATTACATAGCCATAACACCGCTGCATATTGACGCAACAGCATTTACAGCGATGAATTCTTTATCAGGGCTTGAGGAGATACTATAAACAAGGGGTTTCAATGAGCGATCAGGAAATGAAAAATTATGTATTCATAGAAGACGAGATGAAGAGGTCCTATCTTGACTATGCAATGAGTATGATAACTGCACGCGCCCTGCCGGATGTCCGGGACGGTTTAAAGCCCGTTCACCGGCGTGTTATGTATGGTATGAGCGAGCTGGGGCTTTCCCATACCAAACCACCGAAGAAGTGTGCCCGTGTTGTCGGTGATGTTATTGGAAAATATCACCCCCACGGTGATGCTGCAGTGTATGATACGCTTGTTCGTATGGCTCAGGATTTTTCTTTGCGATACTGTATGGTTAAAGGGCAGGGTAACTTCGGGTCTGTTGACGGAGATCCTCCTGCGGCGATGCGGTATACTGAGTGCCGGATGACGCGCCTTGCAGAAGAGATGATGGAGGATCTCGAAAAAAATACTGTCGACTTTGTACCAAATTATGATGACTCGTTAAAGGAGCCTACCGTGCTTCCCTCGAGGATTCCCTTTCTATTAATTAATGGAAGCACCGGTATTGCTGTGGGAATGGCAACCAACATGGCGCCACATAACCTTGGTGAGGTTGTTGACGCGGTCGTGGCCGTTATCGACGACCCTGAAATAAGCTTTGATAAGTTAATTAAGATAGTTCCGGGCCCTGATTTTCCGACAGGAGGCGTTATTTATGGAAGGGAAGGTATATGGCTCGCCTATAAAACCGGGAAAGGAAAGGTAATTGTAAGGGGGCGGGCGGAGATAGAAAAGCTGCAGAATGAGAGAGAACAGATTATTATCACAGAAATTCCCTATATGGTTAACAAGGCGTCGTTGCTGGGAAAAATGGGGGATCTGGTACGCCAGAAAAGTATTGATGGAATTGTTTTTATCCGTGATGAATCAGACAGGTCGGGAATGCGGATTGTGGTGGGTATCAAGAAGGAGAACTTTGCCGATGTTGTACTTAACCAGCTTTATAAATATACGAGCCTGCAGAGCACCTTCGGGATAAACAATCTTGCTTTAGTGGATTTACAACCGCGACTTCTTTCTCTAAAAGAAATCATCGAACATTTTATTAACCACAGACATGAAGTCGTCGAGCGGAAGACGAAATTTGAGCTGGGTAAGGCGGAAGAGCGCGCCCATGTACTTGAGGGGCTGCGCATAGCAATAGATAACATTGATGAGATTATTGAGCTTATTAAAACATCTTCTTCTCCGGAAGAGGCGAGATCTCGCCTTCAGGAGAGGTTTAACCTTTCAGAATTACAGACAAAATCGATTTTGGAGATGCGCCTGCAGCGTTTAACCGGGCTTGAGAGAGAGAAGATAGAGGAGGAATATAATGGCCTCATAAAGCGTATTGAGGAGTTCAATGCGATACTTGCAAGCCGTGATAAGAGAATGGATATAATTAAAGAGGAGTTGCTCGAAATAAAAAAGAAATATAATGACCCGCGAAGAACGGAAATTGTTGACTCAAAAGAGGGTGAAATTGATATAGATATTGAAGATCTGATAGCTGATGAGGATATGGTAATCATTATGACCCATGCGGGCTATATAAAGCGCTGCCAGATAAATACCTACCGGTCACAGGGACGGGGAGGGCGTGGCGTTAAGGGAATGGAGTCCAAGGATGAGGATTTTGTGGAAACAATGTTCGTTGCCTCCGCACACTCCTATATTCTCTTTTTTACCAATACGGGACGATGTTACTGGTTAAAGGTATATAAAATCCCGGAGGCTGGAAGATACTCCCGTGGCAGGCCCATCGTTAATTTGCTGGAACTCAGGCCGAACGAAGAGATCGCCTCGTTTGTCCCGGTAAAAGAGTTTGATGAAACACATTTTATTGTAGCTACAACAGAATATGGCGTGATAAATAAACAACCGCTTAAAGCCTATTCAAATGTCAGAAGGAACGGCATAAATGCCATAAATCTTGATGAAGGAGACCGTTTAATTGAATGTAAACTTACCGACGGAAATAATGATATAATCATAGGAACAAAAAACGGCCAGGCTGTGAGATTTCATGAGAGCGCTATTCGGGAGTTGGGAAGAAATACCAGGGGAGTAAAGGGCATAACCTGTCGGGAAGGCGACAGGGTTATTGGTATGATCGTTGTCAGGGAATCCGACCATATTCTTTCGGTAACCGAAAACGGATATGGAAAACAGACCGCAGTTTCCGAGTATCGCAGAACGAACCGGGGCGGGATAGGAATAATAAACATCAAGACAACAAAGCGGAACGGCCATGTAATTGGTATCAGAAATTTGGGGAAAGACAGCGATGTTATGATAATTACCAGGAAGGGTATTATTATTCGCTGTGACGGATCAAAAATATCGCAGATAGGCCGGAATACACAGGGGGTAAAGCTTATCAATCTTGACGAAGGGGGTTCCGTTATTGATGTTGCGGTTTGTGAGAGGCAGGAGGACCAATGTTTGGAAGCTGATCCGTCTGATGCAGGCTAGTTGATAAAATATTTAATATTGAAAAGTTCGTAACTACTCAGGTATTCCTTGTATAAAGTGTCATTGCGAGCGAAGCGAAGCAATCTCCTGCGTCTGAGAAATGAGATTGCTTCGCTTCGCTCGCAATGACAAATGTTTTAACATATACCTGAGTAGTTACAAAATTTCAAATAATATTACCGTAACATTTTGATAGTAGCAGCAATCAGCAAAGTACTCGCGGTGATTGCAAGGATGTCCTTTGTGGTCTCCAGAATTAACCTGAACCGTACATTGCTCGGAGGCAGCATGAGAGGTACTACAACAGCATCTCCGGATTCAAGATTGTAGCGGGACATGCGCATCATTTGCCGTGTTTTTACACTACCGTTGGCTTTGATTACGTAAACATCTTTTTTGTTGGCATTATCTTTATAACCCCCGGCTTGTTCTATGTAATGGCTCATTTTCGTATTATATTTATCCAGCACAAAGGTTGAAGGGTTATATATCTCCCCCAATACTGAAACAGTATTATAGTTTTTAGGAACATAAATGACATCACCATCTTCAATATGTAAATCTTTATAATTTTCCTCTTTTTCAAAATCAACAACAACACGCCCGTAAACCTCCGCTTCTCTCAATTTGTCCAGAAGGTTTGTTTGCATATCAAGAAGAGCACCCACTTCCGGTCCGACACTACCCTTGGATGCTATTTCTGTGGAACTTGCGGCAATATCCGCTTCAAGTTTGTGTATGTATTCTTCTTTTCTCTTTTTTTCGATTTCCCTTACCGATTCCCGGGTTAAAATAGCAGCAGGAAGGTAGGCATCCGGTTTAAATCCGCCGGCCCTTCTCAGTAGGTGCCCGAGAGTTTCTCCCTCCAATATGACATAGTTACCAGGGTAATTAAATTCGCCAACAAGCGTGATGATTCTCTGTTTTTCCCATCCGTGTTTCACCCTTATGGAAATGTGGTCAAATTTTGAAAGCAGAAGGTTATGATCAGGGTCATCCTGCATTGCGGCTTTTATCGAGAAGTCGATTTTCTCAGTTCTTACGCTGTCCTCAATATAGGTTCTTTTATACAACTCCCCTCTTTCGGCGCTTGCATCCTCCCTGAGCCCGCCAGCTTCCAGTATCAGGTCTTTTACCCGCATGTTTTCGAGCAGTTTATAGGTACCGGGGTTTGTAACAGCCCCATCTATCGTTACGATTCTATCAGGCTCAAAGTAGTCTTTATGATAAACAATTATATTATCCAATGGTTTAAGTGTTATGTTATTCATGGAAGCATTATCTTCTATGACACTGCCGAGATTAAAAGAGACAATACGTTCGGCATATGACGGCGATTCCCGGCGGCGTATTACTGAATAATCGAAGTATGTTTCCGGCAACAGTTGTTCGTAATTGTTAATGATGTCAGAGACCTTCATATTATCCCGGTATTCATATTTTCCGGGGCGTAATACATTGCCGGAAAGGTAGACGGCATTTTTGTCCAGCATGACTACCGGAAAAATTTTTATAATATCACCGTCCTTTATTTCAAAATCAGGAAGCTGTTTTACATTGGGCACTTCCAAATCCAGAACAACCTTTTGATCATTTTCCTGAAATCTTTCGATTTGTATCCTATTCACCCATGCAGCAGGGGTAAGGCCTCCTGCAAGCTCTATTAAGTCTTTTAATGTTGTTTTTCCCTTTAGTTCATACAGGGCGCTTCGCCTGACATTTCCTGCAATTGCCGCCATTTTCTTTACCACAGGAACAAAAATAACATCCCCTGTTTTCAGCCGGATATTGCTGAAATTGTCCCCGGACATCAGGAAGTCATAGAAATCGAATGTTTTAACGGTTCTCCCGTTCCTTTTTAACTTTACATTGCGCATGGAGCCCTGTTTTGAGAACCCGTCTGCATGAAAGAGGGCATTCGTTACATTGGTGAGAGCGCCGACAGTGTATTGTCCGGGAACAGTAACTTCGCCGATAATAAAAACCCTGACATCGCTTAAGGTTCCCATGCTGATGGAAGCCTGTACCCCTTCAATATTCTGTATACGGTTAATAATATTTCTCTGCATTGCGTTGAATGTGAGGCCGGCAACAGGAACAGGGCCAATACGGGGTATGTTTATCTGTCCGCTTCTGTCAACAGTTAAGCGGTGCTCTTCGTTGATGCGCCCCCAGATCATTACAACAACTTCATCGCCTGAGGCAACAGGGTAATCAGCGGGAACGGATATCTGTTTCTCTGAAATAAAAGAAGGTACTTTCTTTTTTCTGAAAACCGAATGGCCAAATATTTCAAGCTCCTTAATGAGGCTGTCTGGATTGATAATCTCCCCTTTAAGCAGATTTTCATAAACAGACGGTTTTTCTTCTTCTTTTAGTGTGTCTACTTCGGCTGTGTCGGTTTTGGCTGAGTCGGATAAGGCAAGGCTGTCTTCAATAATTTTTAGAAGCCTTGAATCTTGCGGCAGCCGGCTTGTGCCCAATTGCCTCTTGAGGGCTTCAATATCAGGAGTCTTCCTTTGGCCGAAGGAGCTCGGCGCAATAGCTAACAGAAGAAAACATAAGAAAAAATAATATACCCGTAGTTTTTTCATTATTTACCCTTTTATATATTTTCGTCAAAATATCTATAAAACG
>JAUXBV010000195.1 GCA_030619215.1 Fibrobacterota bacterium
ATGAGTAAAGCAGTGCTTCTGCTATAAAATCTTTATAGTTTTTTAACTATTCCATTCTTTGAGTGTTGATTTTATTTCATCTTTTACCTGTGTTGTAATTTCTTCCAATTCTTCTTTATTAATATTAAGAGCGCTGAATGCAGGGTCACTTTCCCAATGGTTTTCCATACTGTTTCCAATGCTGTACTCATTGCATATCTGATTAGCCATACTAACGATAGTCAGTGCTGATTTATATTTTTTAAATTCCAGAGGAGTCTGAAGCCGTGAATGGTGATATCTTATTATTACTGCAAGCTGAATGGGGAATTTCCATTTCATCGCAATAAAAGCGCCAACATCTGCATGGGTAAAACCAAACACTGCTGTTTCTTGAGAAACAAGTGCTGTGTCATTATCTTTGGTCAATTTAAGTACTGTAATGTATTCTTCATGCAGATACTGTTCAAAAATAAGTTTACCGATATCATGAAGCAGGCCGGCAATAAAACATTCTTCTGATCCATCCTGGTGTGTGTGTTTCGCAATGTTCTTGGAAATAAGTGCACATCCCAGTGAGTGTTCCCAAAAAGCCCCATGGTCAAACATCTTTCTGTTACTGTTTTTAAACATTTTAATGACACTTAAACCCAGCACCAGATTATGAACGGTTTCCAGTCCAAGAATAATAATAGCCTCTTTAATAGATGTAATGGGATTGCGGAGCCCGTAATACGCTGAATTAACCAGTTTAAGCGTTTTTAGAGCAAGTGATGAATCCTTTTCAATTATCTTGGAAATTTGCCCCATACTATTGTCCGGATTTGCTAATGCCTTTTGTATCTGGTGAATAACAATAGGTAGTGAAGGCAGATTCTCAATAGAATTCAAACGAGCTTCAACATGAGATTGGTCAATCATTTTAGATACCTTATTGTAAATAGTTCACTAAAAAAATAAAATATGCGGAATTCATTTCCGGTTCTTTTTATGTTTCTGCCCGACCGAAATAAAAGTAGTTCCTTCAGAAATAGTCTCAACAAAATTAAATTTATCTTCTATGCCAAGAAGCAAAAAGAGGTCCTTTGTAAGTGTGTTAACAGCCGCCAGGACCAAGTGCCCATTTTTATTGACACAAGTATCGGCAAATTCAGTAAAGGCTGAGATTGATTTTTCATCCAGGTTTATTATATTACCAAGGTCAATGATCACATTTTTATGTTCCACTTCTGAAAAAATAGTACTAAAATCTGTTTTCGATGTGTCAATACCGTCCCCCTGAATTTCCAGATGGATAATTGTCAGGTCCTTCTGTTTTTCAAATCTCACCATAGCGGGAGATAGCGAAGAAGAGTGTAATAAGGGCTCCTCCAGTGAGATTATAAACTCTTCAATACTGCTGAAAACGGAGATGATTTTCGTGATATTAACCGCGATAAGTAGATCTTCAGTCTCTTTCTTCAGGTTAACGAGGGCAAACATTTTGTTTTTGTCATGTTGAATTTTATAGAGTTTTATCAAATGGGTGATAGCCCTGCTGGATAAAAGGTGTACGTTTTTAAAATCAACAACAATATGTTTTTCTTTATTCTCACACCATTGGGACACGGAGGTTTTAAAATCTTCCATAATTGTGTCTGTGAGTGAGTATAAAGGTGTTATGCAGATGTATGAATCAGTTTCAGTAATTATTACATTTTCTTTTGTCATAACATCCGGTTCCTTCCAAAACAGTTATGCTCGATTGGGTATATTTTCAAATTATAAACAAAACGCATCTGACAACGGGGATAAACCCATACGTATCTACTCCCGGTAAGGTTTTATTTTAATTTTCCCTTCTTCAACAGTGAAAGTGCCCGGGCCGATTTTTGATGATATTTTCTTTTCAAGTTTGCCAAAACGGAGTATTACATTTGGATACATGGCCTTTGATACGGAAACTTCTCCAAACGTTGTTTCTTTCTCTTCTTTTTCTTTGAGTATTTCCAATATTTTATTTATTCTTTCAAGCTGCCGTTTAAGGGGATAGTACTTTTTCAGGAGATTTTCAATTTCCTGCTTCTCTTTTGTTGTTTTCTTTGATTTTATTTTAAACAATTTACTTCGCATTTGTAATTGGTTTTCAACGGAAGAAAATGCAGTCTGCAATTTTTGCTTTTCTCTAAATGCTTTAAGATATTTCTGTCTTAATAATATGTTTTGTTTTTCCTCTATAACAATCACTGTTTTTGTCTGCTGCTTATTTCCTATCACAGATGTATCAATGCTGCCCTTACAGATTATTTCGCCTCCAATAATGGTGCCATTATCCCTGTCCCTGACGATTATATTGCCATCTACCGTTGCTTTTATATTTAATACATATTTATTCACTGAGAGATTACCGTTACAAACGACCGTTGCTTCCTGGATATATTCAGCATCTATATCTTTTCCTGCTTTTATTATAGCTTTGCCCTTACCCAGGATACCATTTTTACATTCAACATTTTCCTTTTCAGAGGTTATTTCCGCACCTTCAATTTCTCCGTTAACCGTTATATTTCCGCCGCTTGATACTTTAAAGCCGGGAAGAACGTTTCCTGAGATAATTACATCGCCGGCATAAGAAATGTTTCCCGTAGAGTAATCGACATTGGCTGGTACGTAGAATAACTGTTTTACATGAACGATATCATTATCATCCCGATAGAGATAACCATCGGTTTTAGCTAATAAACGGATACCATCTTCGGTGATTTCGGTATTTTCGCCGGCTGACAGATAGTAGTCCTCACCGGGGTGTGCGTCTATTGTTCTTCCGAAGATGGACGTTCCCGGTGTTCCCGGTATAACGGGTGTTTTTTCCATGACCACCGTTCTCGCTGATACCGTTTTCATTAAATCAAGAACTTTATGATCAACACCACCATCTTTTCTTACCAGAGGAGACAGCGAGGGATCAATAGCTACACATTCTGAAAATTTTGCGTCTTTGCCATTTATTGCAGGTTTACCTTGTGCAATAATGAACTGCTTGTTGATTTCCGGATTTGAAATAAGCTTGTCAATAGTATCTGCCATAATTCCATAAGTTATTCGTTTTTTGCGCAGTAAATAGTAAATATCATCTTTTGTCAGCGATATTTTGTCAGTACTATCCCTTTTCAGTGTGATAGTTGCTTCAAGAGAACTCTGGGTAAAAGTAAAGAGTTTGTTTTTTTCTTCGTCATAATATTGGAAATTATCACCGATTTTTACCGGCTTCCCGGATTTCTCTCTAATAGCTTTTTCGATACATTCAGCGTCAGCATTGATAACCTGCTTTTGTGTTAACTCTGCAATTAGTGATTCCGGTGTTCGCAGGTGATCAAGGTTTTGGGGTACGGAAATATACATACCATCATCTTTGCTGATGAATTCGATATCCTCAATTGCTGCTGCTTCTTTGGGCCTGGTATACTTGAGTACTAATCTGTTCCCCGTCTCATTAAGCTCAATAGTACCGAAGGCCCTGTTAAAACGTGTCAGAATATCATGACACGTCCCGGTTGTGAAGAAATCAATCCGGCCTTTTAAGGGTTTTTCAATAATAAGAACAATATTCGAATTATCGGTGTTGATATTTGTGAGAATCCGGAGCTTACTTGATTTTGCGTAGGTGCTTACCTGGAATGCTGATGTGATAGCATGAAGAATCTTTTTGTAATGCCTCATGAGATCGTCAGGAAAGTGGTTGGTATCCAGTGTTATAAGTATATTTGCAATGGCCTCAACCGCAGCAAGCTTTGTATCCATAAGAACTGATGGAATCGTCGGACGCTTGCCGTCAAATAAGGTTTTTATTTGAGAGTGATAAGAGGTCTCTACAAACTCTGTAACGAGCAGGCATGTGTCGTCATTCGGTTTGACTTCTTTGCAAAATTGTGCATTTTCTTTAAGAATTAATTCATGTAACGACTTAGTGTCATGGTATGCTTTCTTTTCGATTAATGCATGAAGTTTCTTTTGTCCGTACTGTTCCCCATGGACATTCATATTTTCAAATAATCCATCGGTAAAGAGGATAAGTTTGTCACCGATATCAATTTGACAGGACTTTTCTTCAAACATACCATCGTCAAATGCACCAATAAACAGACCATCGGTTGATAATAATTCCAGTTTCCTGGTTTTTGCATGATAGAGGCATTGGTTAAAATGACCGGCTTTAGCATATTTTAACGTTTTAGTATGTGTATCAATAACTGCAAGGAAAGCAGAGACAAAATGGTCTTCTTTAATTACTTTTACCATATCAGCATTAACATGTTTAAAAATATCAACAAGAGAAGAGTAAGCCGGAATGTGTGCAGAAAAAGATATTTTTGCCATACCAACAACAAATGCCGCAGCAATATCATGACCGGCAACATCAGCAACTAAAAACGCCATTTCATGATCATTGACAGGTATAATATCATAATAATCACCACCTACCTGTCTGGCCTGGAAGAGGGCGGCGACAATATCAAGTCCTTCCATCTTTGGAATATCTTTTGGATAAAGCCCCTGCTGAACCTCTTTGGCCAGTTCAAGTTCACTATGGATCTGACGATTAGCTGATTCAGCCAGATCTTTGCCAAGACGTAATTGTTCTTCCGCTTTCTTCTGATTGGTTATGTCACGTAGTGAGACCGCAATAGAGGACCGCATTCCACCGCTGTCACGAACAATAGAGACAGAACAATCAACAGGAATGATAGTTTTATTTTTACAGACAAGCTCTAATTCCTGGCGTTGTTTGCCTATGGCCAGTGGCGTGGAAATCTGCAGAATGAAAAACTCACGCGATGTGGGTGAAAGTAAATCGACAAGACAAAGTTTGAGTAACTCATTTTCTGAGTAACCTAAATCTTTAACCGTGGCAGGATTGGTTTGAAGAATATTACAGTCCTTATCGAGAATGAATATGTAGTCACTTGTTACCTCAAAAAGTGATTTAAATTGTTCTCCACTCTCTGATAATGCTTCTGCACTTTTCTTGCGATTAATTGCATATCGTATGGAATGAAGGAGTAAAGAACTTGTGATATGTTCTTTAATCAGATAATCCTGTGCTCCATGCTGGATGATTTTTGTCTCCAGATCCTTATCTTTTTTTTCTGTCAGTACAATAACGGGGAGTGAATTATGAAATTGTCTGAGACAATCAAATCCATTACAATCGGGTAGATAAAAATCCAGTAATATACAGTCAAATAATTCTTTTTTTAATACTTCAAGGGCAGTGGCCGCATCCGGTGCTTCACTTATGTTAACAGGAATACCTGACTGCTCCAATTCCCGGGTCACAGTCATTCGATCTGTTTCATTATTTTCTATAAGGAGTATATTTATTTCCCCGGACATTGGTAGCCTTTGGAATTATTAATTTATATAAAAAGTGCAAGTTGAGTTATATGTCATACCGGAATTGTCCACCCTGGGTTTATACCCAAAGGGTATAAGTTTCGTACGAGTTGATGGCGCAATTGCATTGCCCCACAACTCAGCTTTACACGCCTTGGGGCACGGGCGAGATCCGGCATCCAGACCCGCTTGCCCAGCTATTCATAAAAGAGATTCGCTCAATTTAGATTATATGTTCAAGTTTATAGTTATAATTACTACTTTTCAAGAAATTAAATTGATTTTACCTATAAATCTTTTATTTCGTTAAATGGGTGTATCTTTTTATTTATGGTATTCAATTAAAATGATTTTTTATATTTAATTCTCTCGCAAATGCCACAAAGAAAAGCTTTATAGAACTTTTTTTCTGGTTTAATTTCGATGGTAGGAATTATTTCGCTGTCCGCAAGTGCCCTTCTCAATAAAGGTAAATCAGAAAGGCGGCATGTCTCTTCACGAGCTGTCGTGAAATTGAAAGGTGTAATTTTTAAGTTTATTATAGATGAAATAATTTGAACCGGGATCCGAGAAAGTCTCAATTATTTCATTATAGACAAGTTAAAAAATCGCTTTTCCTACCCCCATTTAATTTAAATGTTGGAAAATAAACTAAATATCACTATTTTCCCCAAGCCCTCTCCTACTCGCAGGAGAGGGTTTTATATTAATAAAAACATTTACACAAAAAAATTGACACTCCCTTTACACACTTAAAATTACACTCCCCTACTCCTCAGTGCAGACACTTTTTACAGTTTGGTGGACCCAGTTAGTCACGTACTGTGTGTCCTTCACTATTTTCCGGCGTTCTTCGGGGTTGATAGCTGCGCGAAGCTTGGCAATGATTTCACTATCAACTCTTTCTTTGCCAAGCGCTTTGAGTGCCTGAACCAACAGAACCGATCTGGACAGCTTCATGCGGATGTCCTTAAGCGCCCGTCTTCTAAATTCCAACGAGAGCGATTCCACCATGTACTTCCTGTTAGGACCGTCCGAGTAGAAAAGGCAGCGACCCGGCACCTGTGTGGAGAGCCCAAGTATGTTGAGCGCTGTCTCACCTGACGGTTCAATGGCCCAACCGTGCTTTCGTGCTAACGCGTTTGCCACTTCGTGGATATCAGGCCCCAACGAGCCGACAGTGAGTTTCCCCACTTTAGGATAGTCGTATATCCCCCGAATGACCCTTCGGATGGTGCCTTTGCGCTCCAACCTGTACAATGCCCAGTCAATAGAGGTACGTGTCCCGATATCCGCAAAGTCTTTCTGGGATAAAGCCCAACCCCTACCGTGGCCGTATATCCTCGCAA
>JAUXBV010000549.1 GCA_030619215.1 Fibrobacterota bacterium
GGTGCGGTTTTTATTTCGGTAATCATCTTTCTTGCTGCTGCTCTCGTTATCGGCAACACGCGAAAAGTAACATCCTTGACAACCTCAACCATTATCCCGCCAAGGCCGAACATGATTACCGGCCCAAACTGGTCGTCAACCTTTGTCCCGATAATGATCTCCAGCCCCCTACCCACCATCGGAGAAACAAGGCATCCGTCAATTTTAGCACTGCTTTTGAATTTCTTTGCATTGCTCACTATTTCATTAAATGCATTTCTTACTTCATCACCGGTTCTCAAATCAAGCCTGACACCGCCGGCATCGCTCTTGTGAAGGATATCAACAGAGGCGATCTTCAATGCTACGTCCCCGTTAATCTTTCCCGCAATGGCAACCGCTTCATCAGCATTTTCCGCCACATTATCATGAATAACCGGCGCTCCATGTATGCGCAGAAGCTCCTTTGCATCAAACTCCGAGAGGTTATATCTCTTATCCTTTAAAGCATTGTCCATTATCGCTTTGCCCTCAGGTTTCGCATTGGCTCCCCATTTAAAGACAAAGTTTGTTTTTTTATGGTACATGCCCAGGTAGTCCCCATACTGGGCAAGCGCGCTTATGCATCTGCAGGCAATATCGATTGAGTCGTATACCGGTATTTTATAGTACCTGAGAAGCTCCAGTGAATGCGGCTTTGCAAAGTTATAGAGGCTATGCAGGATCATCGGTTTTTGCACCCTGTTAACCAGTTTACCCATCTGGTGGGCAGCGTCCTCTTCAATAAATTTCAACTCCTCAGAAAAACGAATGCCGTACCCTCCGAAAAGCCCGGCAATGAGAAGGCCTCCGATATTATTATCCTCCAGAAGAATCCGTGCGCAATCCGCAAAAATACCGGGATTCGTATCGGTGCCGCCTGCAACATCAACAGGATTTCGTAATGAAGCGTTCGGGGGTAAGAGTTTTTTAAGCTGCTCACGGGTGCTTCCCTGCAACGGTGGAATTTTGACTCCGAAATCGGTAAGCAGGTCTGAAGCGATCGTTGCATGACCGCCACCATCCGCAAGGATGGCAATTTTATTATTCCTGATAGGCGGCAGTATTGCAAGCGACTCGGCAGCAGGAAAAAGCTCATCCGTATTCTCGATATTAATAATCCCGGCTCTTTCAAAAGCTGTCCTTGCTACCTCTGAAATACCGGCAAGCGCGCCTGTATGAGAACCCGCAGACCTCTTACCTGTTCTAGACCTTCCGCTTTTCAGGAGTATAACCGGTTTTCTCGTTGTCGTATGATACGCTTCCTGAAGAAATTTTCTCCCATCACGTAAACCTTCAACATACATCAATATTGCTTTGGTGTTGGGGTCATCTTTGAAATATTCAAGATACTCATGAAACTTCATATCCGCTTCATTACCGACACCAACGTAATAAGAAAAACCTTCCTGGCTTCTGAGTTTTGCTTCTGTAATCAGATGCAGTGCAATATTGCCGCTTTGAGTTAAAAGCGCGATATTTCCCCTGGGCACATCCTTCAACCCGACAAGGTTCATTTTATTATACAGGCTTATCATTCCTGATGTGTTCGGGCCGATAAACCTCATATTATACTTCCGGGCAATCTGAACCATCTCTGCACCAATCTTTTTGCCCTCATCCCCGGTTTCACCGAATCCTGCCGCAATAATGACCGCACCACCTGCTTTAGCTTTACCGCACTCCTTTAGAATACCCGGAACTGTTTTAGCCGGCGTCGCAATAAATACAATGTCAACAGGTTTATGTATGTCAAGGATACTCTTATAACACTTCAATCCCAGGACCGACTCTTCACGCGGGTTTACCGGGTATATCTGTCCCTCAAAATTATCATCCTTAAGTGTCTTTATTACATGATACCCTCGTTTACCCTCATCCCTTGACGCGCCAATCACTGCAATGGACTGCGCCTTAAAAATCCTGTCAAGTTGGTTCACGCTACTTTCCTTTATAAATAGGTTTTCTCTTTTCCATGAAAGCTCTTATGCCTTCATGCCAGTCTTCAGTCTTCATACATGAAAGTATGGCCTCTGTTTCATGCTTTAATACTGTTTTTATGTCAAGTAACTTTGCATTCTGCAACCGTTCTTTAGCAAGCTTCAGTGAATGAGGGGCCTTTTCCGACAACTCCTTTGCAAGTGCGACAGCATGATTGAAAAGCAGCTTAACCGGGACGGACTTCAGTGCTATCCCCATTTCAAAAGCTTCCTTACCGTCAATAACCCTGCCTGTATAAATAAGCTCTTTTGCCTTTGTTATTCCTACAATGGACGGCAGGTGAGAGGTTACTCCCCCACCGACGAATGTGCCCAGGCTTGTCTCCGTAAAGGCGAGTGTCGCGGTATCAGCCATGAATATAAAATCACAGTTAAGCGCCATCTCGACGCCAGCACCTCTTGCTGCCCCGTTAATTGCCGCGATAACCGGTTTTGGATATTTATATATCAGGCGTGTTGTCTCATGAGCAAGCTCTATGTACTTTCTCATTTGTGTTTTATTTCTTTTACCCGCGGAATGCTCTTTAAGATCTGCTCCTGCACAGAAAGCCTGTTTTGTCACTTTTCCTTTCCTTAACACAGACCCCGTAATAATAAGTACCCTGACATCATTTTTGGTTTTTGTATTTTTTAAAACCATCTGAATCTCTTTGTACATGGCCTCATTAACTGCATTCATACGCTCCGGCCTGTTAAGCCGGATTATACCAATACTTCCTTTTTTGTCAAATTTAATTGTAGTGTAACTCATAGTTATTTGTGCTCTACATTTGTTAATATTGTAAATTTACACTATTATATCTTAATAATAAAGCATACCATTAAGTTACATTTGATTCAACTTTGTTAAGGGAATTTAATTTATGCAGGCAGATAATAAAAGTGCTCAGGTGATCTTGCTGGTTCTCCATTTTAATCTATCTATACTAATTCTCAAAATAATATCCAATAACTACATAATCTTTTTAGGGTTTTCATCTCGATTAAAAATCGAGCTAAGAGATGGGTAGCAGGAGCTTCCGCTCAAATAAATATCTCTCCAATTATGAATAAATATTAACCATCAATGATTGA
>JAUXBV010000325.1 GCA_030619215.1 Fibrobacterota bacterium
AAATAAGATAAATACACATAATACACTGATTTTATTTAGAATACTGCTTTTATTAAAAGGATTTAGGGTGCTGGTTTCTCTTGCAGTTGGTAAAAAGGATAAATATAAGCTTTGAATACATCTGCTGAATATTAAGCTTGTAATAATAACATATATCTCCCCTGCTTTAAACAGCTCATTTAAGCAGAAAGTTTTTAAAAGCAAGTCAAATACAATCGCGCATGTACCAAAGGCGCCCATTCGCGAATCTTTAAAAATCTCAAGTATCCTCTCCCTGTTCTTACCCGAGCCAAACCCGTCTGCTACATCACCAATGCCATCAATATGGAGTGCCCCTGTCAACACGGTTATCAATAATAATGCGATAATGGAAACAATCAGCGAATAATCAAACCCAATAAATTCAGCACCTTTATATATCCCGTATACTATTGCTCCAAGCAATAATCCAACAAAGGGGAAAAAGGGGATGCTTAGAGGAAAATGGTCCGTATCCTTTCCAGGAATTGGAAGTATGGTAAGGGTTCTGAATGCTGTGATTATAGGTCTGATCATAATAATTTGGTTTTATGTATATAAAAGAATGAAATGCTATTCTATCTTTCCTGACACCTTCGCAGAACTAAACGTCGCCATTTTATTGCAGCACTCCATTGCCTGGGCGATAATCTGCATAGCGAGCACAGCTCCGGTTCCCTCCCCAAGACGCATACCCAGCGATAATATCGGTTTAATACCTTCTTTTTCTGTAAAAGACCTATGAAAATCCTCTGCCGAAAGGTGTGAAAAGAAAATATAATCCTTTACAACAGGATTCATACGCATTGCGACAAGGGCCGCGGCAGAGGCAATAAAGCCGTCTATTACCACAGGGACACGCTTTGAAGCGCATCCAAATACCAAACCTACCATACCTGCGATTTCAAACCCTCCTACACGCTGGAGTGCGTCGAATGATGAGCCATCCCACTCTTTTTTATGTTTGGCAACACCTTCAGAAATAACAGCCTTCTTCTTTTCAAGCAGCTCTCCTGTTGATCCGGTGCCGGGACCAACCGTTTCTGCAACATCAACATCCAAGAGCATACTATACAGGGCGGAAGCAGAAGAGGTATTTCCAATTCCCATATCCCCGGTGCCCATTAAATCCGCCTCAGTATCAGCGCCCAGCTCAAAGCCTACTTTCACTGCCTGCTCGCACTCGTCACTTGTCATCGCGGGTTCTAGTTTAAAATTCCTTGTCCCACGACCAGCTTTCTTGGAAATAAGTTCAGGCATATCTTCAAAATCAGCATTGACTCCAATATCTACAACTGCATATTCAATCCCCGCCTTAGTACACATGACACTGACTGCTGCCCCTCCATGAGCCATATTCAGCACCATCTGGGGTGTCACTTCACTGGGGTACGGTGTAATATTCTCCTCTGTAATGCCATGATCACCTGCAAAGGTATAAAGCTGCATGCGCCTGATTGACGCATCCGCGGCTCCCCTGCAAAGGCAATACTGCAGGGCAAACTCTTCCAGCCTGCCAAGGCTTCCCTGTGGCTTTGTTAAATCATTGAGATGATCAACAACTTTCTTTTTCAAATCTTCATTTGAGACACTCTGTATCTCAGATATAAAATCCAGCATAACAGCTCCCTATCCTTTTATTTTAACTGGTATCCCACATGAACAGAGGTAAACAACATCCGCTTTCTCCGCAACTACCCTGTTCATATAGCCTGACATGTCACGGAATGTACGTGCCAAATCATTATTCGGTACAATCCCACATCCGACTTCATTGGTTACAAAGATTATATCGCATTTTACTTTTAGTAGATATTTAATAAATTTATCCACTCTCTCTTTTACTGCAACTTCGTCATCTCCGCTGTGATAAAAAAGATTCCCGAGCCAAATGGTAAGGCAATCGACAACAGCCACCTCAATAGCAGGCGGAAGGTTTTTAAAAGCCTTAGCAAGATCAATCTCTTCCTCAATTGTTTTATATTTTCCTATGCGTTTCTTTTTATGAGCAGTAATACGGCTCTTCATTTCATTATCAATAGGAGTAGCTGTTGCAATAAAGGCTCTGTTTTTATAATTTTCTTGTGCAAGCTTTAGAGCAAAGGTGCTTTTACCACTTCGGGCTCCACCAGCTATCAGTATCATTTTTGGCATACTTCCCCCACTATTTTAATTGATTCAAAGGTATCTTTTTTATTAAAGACCTCAAGGGAGATGACATGTTGATATTTATTTTCTAATATAATTTCCAGTAATAGTTTTAAGTTATCTAACTTGCTGTTTTTCAATGAGATATGGTCTCTTCCATAAGACACTCCATGAAGATGAATTATGCGGGTTTTCGGAAGATACTTCCTGAGCAATTCACTCCAATTAACAACATTGTATAACCACAGATGACCAATATCCAGGCAGAGTGAAAATCCATATTGCTCAACCAGATCAATATGCCATTCAACAGGATAATTTAAATTTTCAACACAAATCTTCATACAATCAAGCTGAGGTATTTCAGCAATATTTCTGCATACTTCTATGCACGCCTGACGCCACTTTTTTTTCCTTTGCTCTGAAGCATACGGCTCAATACCTTCCAGGTGCAAAATAAATCCATAAGGATCAAGCGGTCCGGTCAGGTTAATTACCCTTTTTACCTGATTTATAAATTTATTTCTCTCCTCAATATTTTCCGAGCCGGCTTTTAAATCAGTTGGAAAATGAATGGTGTAGGTAATATCATATTCTTTGGAAAGCTCTGCAAGCTCGATTATCGTTTCCTTATCCGGAAAGCTCGACAACTCCTCAGACTCGAACAACACAATTTCAATATCATCCACAACCGGCGCCATTTTGCGAACATTCGGTAAAATATCATCGGGGTATACGTATGACGTACAACCTAATCTAAATGGGAAATTGCCTTTTATTGATTTTTCATTCATCAACTTATTTTTCCCATATATTCAGCTACAATAGCTTTAATGTCTTTCAATAACAACACAACCCTCGGCCCCGGAATCGTTATATAATCACCGGTCAGGCAAAAGATCATCCCATTTTTTACTGCCGGCACCATTGTTAAATTTTCCCAATCCTTTTTTACCTGCTCAGGTGTAAATTTAGACATATTCGCCATAACATCAATGATAATATCGGGTTTCAACCTGATCACCGCTTCACTGGAAACAGTAGAGTAATCCATTAAAGAATCGATAATAACATTAGCTCCTCCAGCAACATCGATAATTTCGCTGTAATATGTGTTCGGTCCGGCAACCCATATTTTTGATAATACACCTGCGCCTACATTATCCCTGCCAACACAGAGGAGAGCTTGGGGTCTTGATTTACTATCTCCTATCGATGTCATATTCGACGCTGTATCAAATTCAGCGAAAATTATTTCCCGCAGTA
The DNA here is from genome assembly GCA_030619215.1 of Fibrobacterota bacterium. Classification (GTDB taxonomy): domain Bacteria; phylum Fibrobacterota; class Chitinivibrionia; order Chitinivibrionales; family JANQEN01; genus JAUXBV01. The sequence continues at coordinate 3,433 of JAUXBV010000325.1, forward strand.
ACTCCGCCTCACTCCCCTTTCCGCAAGCACTGCCTATGAGGGTAATCGATTCAAGAATAGCTTGAATGTTATGGTTGTCTATAGCTAAATAAGCGAGGCCCTTTTTATGTAAAAAATCCTTTACTTTTGTATCCTCTTTCAGAGTAATTACTATATCCGGCTTTAAGGTAAGTATCGCCTCAAAATTCGGGTCCATAAAAGTTCCCACCTTGCTTATCTGCTTAACTTCCGGAGGATACGTACAGAAACTTGTTACACCTATAACCTTATCAGCCAAGCTAAGGGCAAACAGCGTTTCCGTGATACTTGGAGCGAGAGATATGATCCTTGCCGGAACTTTATAATCTTTTTGAGGCCCGCTCTTCCGGCCGCACGATGTTGCTAACAAAATAAAATTAAAAAGGACTGCTAAAAAAAGCAGCCCTCGGAATCCATATTTACAAAAATTCATAAGTAACCTGGTAAAGCTACCTGGAAACGGTCATTACTGAAACACTACTCGGTGGATTAAGGCCCATTTTCACAGGGCCGGCGACCTTGCTGTTATCAGCAGGATTTATAATAACTACACCAGGGTTTGTTGCGCTACGGTCTCCTACATAAATATATGAGCCGTCATAATCCATTCCCCCGGAAGCATTTTCGATATTAGTAATTTCATCTCCCATAATTCCGGTTGACGGATCAAATTCAAAGAGTTTTGTTTCTCCGCTAAGCTTCGTTCTAACCAACAAGTACCCTTTTGTATCACTTACCATAGCAATTGTGGAAATATCATCAGCAATGCCTGATACTTCAAGAACATCAACCGAATTCGTTCCTGAAACCAGGTCAATCTTCTCAACCCCACCGATTTCAGTTACAGACCCTGACCCTGCTGAAGCTATGTAAAGATACCCGTTACATACATCCATTGATAACGGTTTTTTTCTTATTAAGGAAATGGTATCTACTGAATCAGTCACTGTAGAAACAGCAACAACAAGTCCCGGCAAAAGACCGGCTACGGGTACTCCTCCTTCCCCTATTTTCAACCTTTGACAAAGAACATATAAGATATTATTATAAAATTTTGAACATTGCAAATAAGGTAACTCGGGTGTGCTGGTTCCTGCATTCATACCATATTTCGCAAGGTCGAACGAGGCTATTGAGTCGCCGGTTGCGGGATTAATAACCAGAACATTATTCTTATTATACTGCGTTATAAACGCTTTTGATTCATTGGCAAAAGAGATATCATGGAATCCGGCGGACGTGCCCAGCTTCTTATGGTAAACCAGGGAACTGCCGGATAGCACCGGGCTCCTAAAACAAGCTAAACTATCCGATCCATCAGTAATGTAAACAGAGTTGTTATACGTAAACACCCTGCTACCAACATTAAAAGGAAACACATCCTTGCCCTCGGGGAATATTGTATCCAGGAAAACCCAGTCTATCGCAGAAAAACTTACACTCCCGGCCAGACTATCCGAAGTCGTGGCTATTAAGTATTTATTAACAAAAAACGTGTCGATAACAGTATCCGGTGTGTCAACTACTGTATACAAGATTGAATCTTTCGGCGGATCCGTATATATAATAGTCTTTTCAAAAAGAGTATCAACATTCATAATAATCGTATCGCTTACTGTATCCTTATCATC
>JAUXBV010000181.1 GCA_030619215.1 Fibrobacterota bacterium
CCTATGTTTTCATTTCTTTTTGACATAGTAGATAAACCTCTTATCTGTATTCCCTAATTTTTTTTATGGTGATTTTATCACTATTTTAAATCCGCAATTTTTATCTTTAACCCCTGTCCCATAGTACTTGACAAAGTAACTTTTTTAACATATGTTCCCTTTGCACTCGGTGGTTTCGCTTTATAAACAGCGTCCATAAATGCTTTGGTATTTTCAACAAGGTTTTGCTGGCTAAATGATACTTTGCCGAGAGAAGCATGAAGAATCGCACCCTTTTCAACTCTGAAGTTAACTTTGCCTTTCTTGGCGTCTTTTATCACCTTGCCAACATTCATAGTGACCGTACCTACTTTCGGGTTCGGCATTAAACCGCGTGTCCCGAGGATCTTCCCAAGTTTCCCGACAACTTTCATCATATCAGGGGTGGCAACAACTGTATCAAACTCCAGCCAGCCTCCCTTTATCTTCTCAGCCAGTTCCTCTCCCCCAACATAGTCAGCGCCTGCTTCCTTCGCCTCTTTTTCCTTATCCCCCTGTGCAAAAGCGAGTACGCGGATTGTTTTGCCCAGGCCATGGGGCAGTACGACCGTACTTCGAACTGTCTGATCACTTTTCCGGGGGTCAACACCGAGATTAACCGCTATATCCAAAGCCTCATCAAACTTGACGTGTGAATTTTGTTTGATGAAATCAATAGCATCTGTCAAGGTATATTCCTGCGTTCTTGAAACTTTCCCGTGAGCTTCACGCCAATTTTTTCCACGCTTCATAGTAATAGCACTCCAAATTCAAATAGCTTTCCCTTAAACGACATCAACACCCATGCTTCGTGCTGTACCTGCAATAATTTTCACTGCGGCATCAACATCCATGGCGTTTAAGTCCTGCATTTTTATTTCAGCAATTTTCTTCAATTGATCCTTTTTTATAGAACCCACTTTCTCCTTATTCGGCACTCCGGAACCTTTCTGGATGCCAAGCTCCTTAAGAATAAGTACCGCAGCAGGAGGTGTCTTTGTAATAAAAGAGAAAGAGCGGTCAGCATAAACGGTAATGACAACCGGAATAATCATACCGTTTGCATCTTTTGTCTTTGCATTAAATGCCTTACAGAATTCCATTATATTCACGCCATGCTGTCCAAGCGCCGGACCTACCGGAGGAGCCGGGTTCGCCTTTCCTCCAGGGATCTGCAGCTTTATCTGGCTAATAACCTTCTTTGCCAAAATCAGGTTTCCTTTCAGTAATTAATTAACTGTTACGTTAACGGGTTTACATGAACAAAATCAACCTCAACAGGGGTGGACCGTCCAAATACACTCACCATGACTTTCACCTTACCCTTTTCAGGATGAATTTCATCAACCGTCCCATCAAAATCCTTAAACGGTCCCTCCTTGATTTTTACCGCATCACCAATTTCAAACGGAACTTCTGAAACCTGTTTTCGGGCGCTTTTTTCCGTCTGTCCCAGGATGCGATTCACTTCCTCTTCCCGCAGCGGCTGTGGATTCCCTCCTCCAACAAAGCCTGTTACACCATTAACACTCTGGACAAAATGCATGGCCTCTCTGCTAAGATTCATTTCAATGAGGACATAACTTGGAAAAAACTTTCTTGTCGTCCTAACTTTTTTACCACCCCTTAATTGTACAACCTCCTGGGTTGGGCTCAGAACCCGAATTATCATACCGTCAAGATCACCGGAATCAATAAATTCCTGGATGTACTGGACAACTTTAGTCTCCTGCCCGGTGTAGGTCTGTATTGCGTACCAACTGAATTCTTTTTTATTCGCCATGAAATAAACCTTGATTAAGCTATATACTTAATAAAAAACCGATTACCCTGCTGAGTATCAGGTCGAATCCCCAAACAACCAGTGCAAGTATTATACTAAAGATAACCACCAGTGTTGTTGCACTTGTCACTTCTTCTCTTTTCGGCCAGGATACTTTGGCCATCTCAGCCTGAACACCTTTTAGATATTTAATAATTCTTTTTATCATAAAAATCTTAGTTTTGTTAAGCAGGCCTGGAGGGACTCGAACCCCCAACCAATGGTTTTGGAGACCACTACTCTAACCACTTGAGCTACAGGCCTATATTAAACCACTCCCTCATACAAAGAATGAGATTATAATTAAGTGAATATTTTTGAACTACTTTGTTTCTTTATGTACCGTCCTTTTCCGCTCAAAGGGACAATACTTTATATATTCCAAACGCCCTGAGTGGGTACGTTTGTTTTTTGTGGTAGAGTAGTTCCTCTGCTTACACGATGTACACTCTAAAATTACTTTATCTCTTGCCATTCTAAATCCATTTTAGTATAAGATGCGAATGTAATTGATTTACCCTAACCCAGCTAAGCTGTTTTAATCCCGCAAAGCGGGGGACTAAAACCTTAACGAAATAATTTCCTGCCGCGATATGTGTACAAGGTGCCAGCTTGTCTGGTACAAGGCGCCAATTTGTTGGTAGAAAATTATTTCCAAGGTACTAACCCTTTTTATTCAATAATATCGGTTACAACACCAGCGCCAACAGTGCGGCCTCCCTCGCGTATCGCAAAGCGGACCTCCTTCTCCATCGCAATCGGCGCTATCAACTCCACACTCAATTCCGCATGATCGCCCGGCATGATCATCTCTACACCCTCTGCAAGCTTAATCGATCCCGTAACGTCCGTCGTGCGAAAATAAAACTGCGGACGGTATCCGCTGAAAAACGGTGTGTGCCGGCCACCCTCGTCCTTGGACAACACATAAACATTCGCCTTAAAATTCTTGTGAGGGGTTATCGACTTGGGCTTCGCAAGCACCATACCACGCTCAACTGCCGTCTTATCTATGCCCCGAAGCAAACAACCCACATTATCGCCTGCCTGACCATCATCCAAAAGCTTCCGGAACATCTCCACACCCGTCACTACCGTCTTCTGAGTATCCTTTATACCTACTATCTCCACCTCATCGCCTACCTTCACAACACCACGCTCTATACGACCCGTGGCAACTGTGCCACGTCCCGTTATACTGAATACATCCTCGATCGGCATTAAAAACGGCTTGTCAATATCCCGTACCGGCTCCGGTATGTAAGTGTCTATCGCTTCAAGAAGCTTATCCAATGACTGTGTTCCCATCTCCGAGGTGTCTCCCTCCAAAGCCTTTAATGCTGATCCCCGAATTATCGGTATATCATCTCCCGGAAACTCATAGGCGGTCAACAACTCCCGTACCTCCAACTCAACCAGATCCAGCAACTCCGGATCATCAACCATATCAACCTTGTTCAAATAAACCACGACACACGGTACTCCCACCTGGCGTGCCAGCAATATATGCTCCCGGGTCTGCGGCATGGGACCGTCCGCTGCACTCACTACCAGTATCGCGCCATCCATCTGCGCCGCGCCGGTCACCATGTTCTTGATATAATCAGCATGACCGGGACAGTCAACATGGGCATAGTGACGATTCTCAGTCTCATACTCTATATGCGCTGTTGCTATGGTTATGCCACGCTCCCTCTCCTCAGGAGCATTATCTATATCATCAAACTTCTTCACCTCAGCAAAACCCTTCGGCGCCTGATGAAGAGTTATCGCTGCTGTCAATGTCGTCTTACCATGATCAACATGACCTATCGTCCCCACATTAACATGTGGCTTCGTCCTCGAAAACTTCTCCTTCGCCATAGTGCAAACCCCTTGAAAAAATTATTATTACTTTGTGTTACTATCTGTCAATTCCACCGTAAAGAGCCCAAAACGGGACTCGAACCCGTGAACCTCATCCTTACCAAGGATGCGCTCTACCAACTGAGCTATTTGGGCTTGACAAAGCGGGTGATGAGACTCGAACTCACAACAACCACCTTGGAAGGGTGGGGCTCTACCAATTGAGCTACGCCCGCCTGGTATATACATGGGCAGGGGTGGATTTGAACCACCGTAGGCAAAAGCCAATGGATTTACAGTCCATCCCCTTTAACCCCTCGGGCACCTACCCAGAAAATTTAAGACCGAACATATCCGGTCATTTTTATCCAGTGGAGCCGATGGAGGGATTCAAACCCCCGACCATTCGATTACAAGTCGAATGCTCTATCAGCTGAGCTACATCGGCATATTTTCCTTAAAAAATGTCGTTCTAAAATAATAGGTGCTTTTTTAAAATGCCAAGAAAATAATATATAGAATATAAAAAAGTACAATAATTTTGATAAAATATTAATTTTTAAGAAACTACTGTGATTTATCGGGGTAAGATGCACTGATTGCTAAGAGCTATTATTGATTTTTATTCCATGGGGCTATATGATAGATTATATAAATATTAGGTTATATAAATTAGGTTATATAAATATAGAAAATAAATATTCAATATATGTAACTACTCAGGTATTCCTTGTATAAAGTGTCTTTGCGAGCGAAGCGAAGCAATTTCATTTTTCAGACATAGGAGATTGCTCCGCTTCGCTCACAATGATAAGTGTTTTAATATACACCTGATTATTTACCAATATATTATATAACCTTTAGTCCCACACTAGTGGGGTAGATAATTCATACAGAGAATCTAATCGCCTTTTGAAATCTCATCGATTAATCCATACTCTTTAGCATCTTCAGCAGACATAAATAGATCCCGGTCCGTATCAGCCTCAATATCCTTGAGTGGTTTACCCGTATGTTTTGAAAGGATCTCATTTAATTTCTGGCGAATCCGCAGCATCTCTTCAGCCTGGATTTGTATATCAGAGGCAGGCCCATACATACTTCCGGAAATCAGAGGCTGGTGAATCATTACCCGCACATTTTCCCACGCAAATCTCTTACCCTTCTTACCAGCGCACAAAATGACTGCGCCCATGCTCGCTGCCTGTCCTATACATACTGTAGAAATATCTGATTTCGCATAACACATTGCATCATAAATCGCTAATCCTGAAGAGATTGCACCTCCGGGACTATTTAAAAATATTTTGATATCCTTTTTCTCCAGTCCATCAAAATAGAGTATCTTCTGTACAACCGATCGTGCCATATCATCGTTGATCTCTCCCCACAGGAAAATCTCCCTTCCGGCAAGCATCCGCTCATTAATCTCTTTACCGACAAATAATTTTTTAAAATCTTCTACGAAATCCTGTTTATTCTCATTTTTAATCATAACAACTCCTTATCCGGAAATATTGTAATCGAATTATAAAATAATACTTTTATCTAAAATAAAAATTGGATATTTTTTTATCTAATCCAGTTCGCATTCTGTAATACCATCCGGAAGATCGCGGATTTCAACCCTCAGAGTCTTTAACTCATCCCGTAATGTATCTGCCTTTACAAAATCCTTCGCCTCCCGTGATTTACAGCGCTCATTTGCCAGATTAATTATCTTATCTGCCAGTTCACCTGAAATTTCTTCCGGCGAAATGACCCTGACCTTGAATTCTACCTCCGCACCCGAATCAACGACATGCTTCTGAGGCTCTCCGGAAAAAAGTGCCAGTCCAAGTATTGTATCAGCTTCCTCAATTGCGCTCCGTTTTTCTTCCGGTGAGAATTCACTGCTGTGTAAAATATCCCACACAGCGGCCATTGCCTGCGGCATATTAAGATCATCATATACAGCAGACCAGAACGGCTCTAACATTCTGTCAACTCCCTTTTTTACAGCATCCCCCTTGATACCTGCCGTCTCTTTTGCTACCAGACTCCGGAGGTTCTTTAAACTATTTTCAGCATTCTCAATACTTTCCCATGAAAAATTCAAAGGAGATCTATAATGAGCGGTGAAGCAAAAAAGCCGGTAAGCAAGCGGATCAATCTTTCTCTCTTTTAATGTGTCAAGTGTAATAAATCCGCCTCCTGACTTTGCCATCTTCCCTTTGTCCATTACCAGAAATTCTCCGTGTATCCAATAGCGAACATACTGTTTCCCGGTTGCAGCTTCAACCTGGGCAATCTCATTGGTATGGTGGATGCGCACATGGTCAATGCCGCCGCAATGGATATCAACCGGCTGGGGCAGGTACTTCAAGGACATGGCGCTGCACTCTATATGCCATCCGGGGAAACCGACACCCCAGGGGCTGTCCCATTCCATCTGCCGCTTTACATCTTTGGGTGAAAATTTCCAAAGTGCGAAATCCGTCGGGTTCTTCTTTTCCCCAATTGGCACACGGGAACCTGCCCGTAAAGACTCAGGGTCAAGCTTTGCAAAGTCACAATAGGTTGGAAATTTTACAGTGTCAAAATAGATGCCATCCTCAGTTCTATATGCCAGGCCATTATCCTCAATTTTTTTCACAAGGCCGATCATTTCTGAAATATGGTCGGTTGCTTTAGGCCAGATGTCAGCATCAAGGATATTAAGGTCGCTGATATTTTCCATGAACTTTTCAGTATAAAACTCCGCAATCTCCCAGACTGTTTTTCCTTCCCGCTTCGCGCCCATCTCCATTTTATCATCGCCGGTATCCGCATCTGAAGTAAGATGCCCGACATCGGTGATATTCACTACATGCCTGACTTTATAGCCAAGGGAGAGGAGCACCCTTTTTAATATATCTTCAAATATATAAGTCCTCAGGTTTCCGATATGAGCGAAGTTATATACCGTGGGCCCGCAACAATAGAGCCCCACTTCCGGATGTGAAGTTTCAAACAGCTCTTTAGTTCTTGACAAGGTGTTGTGTATATACAGTTTTTTATCCATTTGTTTAGTACTCCATAATAACGTTACCAGCGCCTTCAATGACTGAGCCTATTATAACCGGCTCAAATTTCTTCAGCTCTTCGCTATTGATAATTTCTTCTTTCTTTTCTTTATCAACTATTACCGCCATGCCGATCCCCATATTAAAAGTCCGGTACATCTCATCATTCTCAACATTTCCGTACTCTTGAAGAAATTTGAAAATTGCTTCCG
>JAUXBV010000550.1 GCA_030619215.1 Fibrobacterota bacterium
ATAATGGACACATCGGGTAATATAATAAACAATGAAAGCAGCGACTTTTATAAAAGACATTTTTTTGTCGGAGGATACGAACTGGGGATAAATGAAATTGTGTTTATAAGAAACGGGTATCGCTGGGTTATTAATAACGATTTTGATTTAGATAGATTTGAGATTTCATGTGGTTTAGGGTTTAGTAATCGCAGGAATTTTGAATTGAATTTTTATTTTTCCAATTTTGTATTGCGAGATATAAGTAGTGTTCCACCTTTTCATTTTGGCTCATCAATAAATTTCTTCAATTTGTCCAGAAAATCTAAGAATTAAATTTCAACAGATTCCCAATCATCAAAAAACTCTTCATCACTGATCATTAACAACTGGCCACTGAAAATTTGTAATTATTCCCTCTACGGCGAGATATTAATCTTTCAAATAAGCCGCAAACATCGGCTCCAGCTCTTTCATCCAGCTTTCCGAGAATGAGAGGCTGCCGGCCTGGGCAAAGAGGTCGAGCAGGATTAATGCATTGATATTGGCGTCACTGCCTTTAATTAATTTGAGCCTTTCTGCGAAGTCGAAATTTATTTGATTGACTGCTGCATACATACTCCGGAAATTCTTGAGGTCCCAATCCGGCTCCAGATTGTTTATCTTACGCATATACTGGGCGGTAATATACATGGAAATAGCGCGAAAAATGGTTTCCATTTCACCGGAGAAGGGAAGGTGAATAAAAGCCATCGGCTTGAATTTATCCAGGATGGGGCATCCGCTGGTCGCCATGATAAGGCCCATCAGTGTCGATATACCTTCCTGGAGGGAGGCATGCTTTTCAGTAACCCGCCTTTCTGTGCTTACCTGTACTTTTACTTTTTCGTAAGAGACGTCATCCTTGAATTGCAGCATGACATAGGACAGGTTCCGGGCAACCGGGCAGTATTTATGGATAGTTGTACTGAGGGCACAGCCCTTGCATTGGTTATATTCGAGTTTTGTCCACGGCTCATTTATCTCAACGGGGAATGACTCCAGTTTTAACGTAGAATCATTAAAGTTAAGTATGAAGACTTCAAGCCGGTTGTTTTCAAATATGAATTCATATTTAATTTTCATCGGAACCTCGCAGCGTCTGATGTTAAAAGGTTAATACGGTATGCATTGTTTAGTATATCTATCATATCAGGATTAAACAAGGGAAATTATTACTTTACGCTTTTGTTATTACGATTTCTTTGTAAACTATCTGGTTTTAAGCCTTTCTTTTATATATAGAAGTAATTTTAAACAGCTTTCTACCTATTCCCCCGCAATAACAGTATGTTGAGCGGTAGGACATGACAATGGTCTATCCGCTCTTACATACTGTTATCCCCTTGCGTGTATACTAATCATAGGGATAATAGGTGATTTACAGGGTAAATATATTTTTTATTTCAAGCATTTGTAAAAAGCCTGCCAATAAGATATTTTAAATAACCCCAAAAAAAGCTATCCGCTTTTAGAGAGAGCATATTGTCAATATTGAAAGTTTGCAGATATATTCCCTTTATGGAGAGCAGTGCATGAAGGATAAGAACAACGACGGTTTTTTTGATGAGAAGACAGAGGAAGAAAGCCCGCAAGAGAGACTAATGTCAATGGTTGATACAATCGAGAAGGCCCCCGCTGTTGAACTCAAATCCGGTACTATGGTTAAAGGCTCAATCCACAGTATTGGTAAAGAGTACATCTATGTGGATGTGGGACAGAAGAATGGGGCGGTAATTAAAAAAGAGGAGTTTATAGATAGCGACGGTAAACTAAATGTGGATGCCGGTGATACAATAGACGCCTTTGTTGTTTCAACGGATAATGATGAAATTATTCTGAGCAAAACACTGAGCGGCCGTAAAGCAAAGATTAAGGAGCTAATCGAAGCATCAAAATCGGGAGTGCCGATAGAAGGGAAAGTAACCGGTATCAATAAAGGCGGATTCAATGTAACCGTCATGGGAAGAAAGGCATTCTGCCCCTTTTCCCACATTGAATTAAAGTATGTTGATGAGCCGAACACCTACCTGTTAAAAAAATTCCCTTTTGTTATAACCCGTGTTGAAAGCCGGGGGAGGAATATCGTACTGAGCCGCCTGCCCCTTCTTGAGAAGGGTCTGAGTGCCAGATTCGATGAGCTTGAAAAATTAATGGAGGAGAAGAAGGTACTGAAGGGAACAATCAGCAAGATCACCAAATTCGGCCTCTTTGTTGAGCTGGGAGGCGTTGAGGGGCTTGTGCATGTTTCCGAGGTTTCATGGGATAGGGCTGAAAACCTGAAGGACTCGTTTAAAGCCGGGGAAATAATAGAGTGCGTCATATTGAGAATAGAGAGAAAGGAACCGCTGAAAAATTCGAAAATATCCCTTTCAATCCGTATGGTCGGCGAGAATCCCTGGGATAATATCTCAAAGAAACTTGTCGTAGGCAGCGTGGTCATGGGCACCATAACAAGGCTGGCTAAGTTTGGGGCTTTTGTGCACCTGTTGCCCGGTATTGAAGGATTGATTCACATATCGGAAATGTCATGGACCAAGCGGGTGCATCACCCGTCGGACGTTGTTTCCGAAGGGGACAGCGTAAAGGTAACGATTCTTGCGGTTGATGAGGCAAAACGAAGCGTTTCCTGCTCCCTGAAGGATATTACTGATAATCCGTGGGACAGTGTGGCAGAGAAATATCCTGTTGGATCAAAGGTAGAAGGTACGGTTATGAGTGAAACAAAATACGGTTATTTTATTGACCTTGACGAGGATATCAGCGGCCTGCTTGTGCGGAGCAAAATTGCGAAGGAGAAAAAGGGCGCGCTCAAGAATGGTGAAAAGATAGAAGTTTTTGTTGAAGATATAGATGTTGAAAACTGCAGAATAACACTCTCATACGGCATCGAAAGCAGTGCCGGTAAAGATACGGGATCTGGTAAAAAGGGCACTGCAGCCAGGAAGCGGCAGGGTTTGCAGAAATCATCAAGTGAGTTTGGCGAGCTTTTAAAAGCTGCTTTTGATAAGAAAAAATAACAGTGTGTTATACCTCTGTGAGGTATAACTCCTATTGGGAGTGAACTCC
>JAUXBV010000241.1 GCA_030619215.1 Fibrobacterota bacterium
CCTCATGTGCCTTATGTCGGGGGTAGGAGTTGATTTAGCGGTTGCAACTACCTCCGTTTTTTTTGGGGAGATTTTTTTTGTTTATTGGGAGTTTTCAATAATTGATTCAGCCAATTTATAGACTCGGGAGCCAATGGAGTTCGGCCATCTTGACGTCCGGTCTCTATCAAGATTTTGCGCATTTATAATCGCATTATTAATTTGTTCAATTATTTGAGAATATGATCCGATTCGCTTTCTGCTATAAATTTCAGACCACTTTTCTTTCGTGGTCTGAGTAGAAAGCAACTGCTCTTTTTCAGGGCTTGTAATACCGGATAAATCTTCGTAATGCAAAACCAGCCAGATTTCAAAGCACGGATTGCTTACACCAAGATAATATCTACTGGTAGAACACCGGCTTGCTACATCATGTAATTGCTCTTGCGGCCAGCGGTCTCTGTCAATAACAAGCCAGAGCTTGTCTGTGTCAAGCAGTCTGTTATTCTTTTTATAGCTGTTCAATTGTTCAATAACATGAACAGGGGCTGAGCGGGTATCCGACTCATCACGTGTGAGCAGCTCCACTTTCACCGCTGATGAGCGGAATTTCTTTTTTACTTCATTAAAATACAGTGGTTCGGTTCTGTTACCTTCCATTGCGATGACAATCTTTTTATAAGGGTCCCGTACTGAAGACTTCCTTTTATATTTAGACGGCATCAGCAGTCTCCATTATATCGGTAAGCAAAGGAACAGCGCCGAAACGCCCGTCAAGATAGGCGCTTCTCAATTGCTTGTCAAAACGGGGCTTGAATTCTTCCAGCGAGTATAAGACACTCTGGTTTTTTATATCCTTTTTTATAAACCAGATTTCATCTCTTCTGAATTTTTTAAGATCAAGCAACGTCAAGTCATGAGTTGTAGCGATAAGCTGGGAAGCAACACTTTCTGTTTTATTGAAAAAGAGCTCGAAAAATTTGATCGAAATCAACGAATGAAAGCTTCTGTCAATTTCGTCAATAATAACGGTATTTCCTTGTTCCAGCAGATACAGCATGGGAATTAGGTCCATAATCCTGTTGGTGCCGTCGGATTCCGCACTGAAATCAAACTGAATATAGTTACCCTTGCTTTTTATTGCATGCGCCGCTTTTATTTTTTTTACCTTTAAATTTCCTCCCTTTCTTTCAACATAATAGGCGTCGTTATTCCTGCTGCTTACCGTATAAACGGTATGTTCATCCTGTATCTTCTGCCTTATATCTTCTTTAATTACATCCGGTATCTGAAACTTCGGATCCTCGAAAGGGAATTCGTCAAAATCAAGCCTGTCAATACCGGTATCAAGAAAAGTAAGGCATGTATTGTAAAATGTCCACAGGTCTCTGTTTTTAAACAGATGAATTTCAATGCCCTGAATTTTTGATTGAGGAAAAATGACCGTCAATTTATTGCGGAACCACTGGTAGAGCTTTCTGAAAATCTCTTCTATCTCGCCGGGATTCCTTTCATTAATAAAATTAAGAAAAAGCTGGTTCTTCCTGGTTCCTTTACAGATTGTCTTATGAAAATCTTCAGACGCTTTGTTTTTAAATTTCATTTGAAAGGTAATGTTAACCTTTTCACCCTCCGTCTTCCTTGAATATAACTTGTACTCTGAATATTTTGTACCCGCTGAGAGCCATTCTTTCGCAATAATACCATTCTTGATCGTATAACCGAACTGATAACATTTGTTCTCAAGGAGAATCTCAAAAGAGAACTCACTCTCATCAGAAGGCTTTTCAGACAGTTTAAAAACCGGAACATCCCAGGCAAAATTCTGCTGGGCTATAACCATATTTTTTGCATAAGCAATTGCCCTAACCAGATTGGATTTGCCTGAAGAATTGGCGCCGTAAATCAGAGCGGATTTTAATACTTCCGGTAAAGTGCTTGCCTTAGTTTTGTATATATGATCTTTAAAACCCCTGACCCGCGACGGAAAGAGACAAAGCTCCTGTTCTTCCAATATCGACAAGAAGTTTGAAACCTTGAATCGAATTAACATAACAGCTCCTTTAGGTGATATTTTCACCTAAAGATACTATGAATGGGGTTAAAAGTCAATGTTTATTTGATTTTAAGGTGGTATTTTTGTTTTTAATGTGACATTTCCTCAGAATTTTTATGTCGGGGGTAGGCTGTTGCTTTTCCGGGTTTCAACTACCTCCGATTTTTTTATACTTATAGTTCTATCACTTAAATTTTGGTTTCTTAGCCTGTTTGAATTGTATGCCGTTATCTCCTTTATATGGTTTCTTATGGTCATTGCCACCGATGCTAATGTCTTCGGGTATACCGTCAGGGAAGGCTTTGCACTTCCTTTTACCGATGTAATGTTCACAGAAGTAGCATGGGCAATCGTATTGCATAGTTACCTTTGAGGAAAAAGATTAAAAAGTTGGTTTGATTGGGTTTTTGTGAGCATCGGGGAGTCCTTAAAGAAAAGAATTTGGTAAATTTGGAGCATTATGCTTCTCCACGTTCCTAGCTGACACAGTATTTCTCCTCAATATCTTTGAGCAATAGTAAAAGGTCTGCGCAGTCAATGAACCTTCCAAAGCATTGTGTCCCGAAAAGCGGGTGTGCTTTCCCCTTCACGCTATGGTCAACAGTTAAGCCATTCCATTTGGCAATTCGTTTGGGTTCCCACTCGCGAAAATTGAAGACATTACCATGCGAGCCTGCGTTCCGCAAGTGCCGGAGAAGTTCCACTTCTGGTTCTCCATTGCTGAGACCCATTACCTTAAGCTTCTCCATGCAGATGTTCGCCAGCATAATACTTAGACCATTCGTTATCCCAAATATGTCCAGTCCTTTTGTTTTCACTAGAGAAAGGACTGACCTCGGAGTCACACTTACGACTTGCTTTCTCGTCCTCGCAATAAGCTCAATCTGCCGATCCAACAAATCATCAGGGTACCGTTCATCACTAATGCATCCGTCCCCGTTTAATATTTAACGCCGCTTAAAATATACATTATTTCTTATTTACCGTTTCCCAGCAGAATACCTTTTTTTATATTATCCTTAAAAACCTATTGACTTAATTTAATTGTTTTGGTAAATTATTAATAGCTAATAGAAAGGAAAACGGATATGACTAATATTTTTGAATACATAGACTATAGAAAATTCCTTGCAGATTACTATTTGGAAAAAAAAGAGCAAAACCACGTATTTTCCTATCAACTCTTATCAAATAAGCTGGGCTTTAAGAATAAAGGGTTTATTTTCAATGTTATTTCAAATAGAAAGAATTTGTCAAAATCAAGCGTAGTAAAAATTTCACAGGCTATAAATCTAAAACTAAAAGAAGCAGACTATTTCGAATATCTCGTTTCCTTTAATCAGGCAAAAAACTTACAAGAACGCAAATACTACTTCAATAAATTAATTGAGATAAAAAGCAATAGAAAGGGAGCAAATAAAATAAGAGAAACCCGTAAAGATCAGTATGAATTCTATTCTAAATGGTATATAAGTGTTATTCGCTCTCTTATAGATATGCACGAGTTCAAAGACGATTATAACCGGCTAGCAAAAAACGTTTATCCCTCTATTAAACCCAAAGAAGCGAAAAAAGCTCTTGCTTTGTTAAAAAAATTGGACATGATAAAAAAACAAAAAAACGGAGCATATAAAATCACAGATAAATTGATAACAGCCGGAAAAGATATTGTAGAGCTTGGATTACTTGATTTTCAACTCGAGACTTTAGAGCTGGCAAAAAAAACAATACAGGAGCTGACACGGGATAAACGCCATATATCAGGACTCACTCTGGGTATCTCCAAAAATACATACGAACTTATATCTAAAGAAATTGAGCTCTTCCAGGAAAAAATAATGCAGCTTGCAAAACTGGATGAAAACGCCGATAATGTTTTCCAGTTTAATTTTTACCTGTTTCCCGTTTCAAATGTAAACGGATTGGTATCAAAAAGACATTAACTATTATAAATAATTTAAAGGAGGCATCATTATGAGAATTGTAAACAAAATTACCATATCCTTATTTATAGTGTTATTGCTGATATCTGTAATTAAGTGCACCGACTCTCCTACTGCCGGAAACGGATCACAAACTCCTAATTCAATAATTGGTAAACTATACAATCCGGACGGCTCCCCCGCTGCAAATGCAAAGGTCCTCGCAATACCCTCTGAACATAACCCAGGACCTGGGCCAAAGGCATATATAATAGACTCAACTGTTACTAATAATAATGGGGAATACTCATTTGATTCTCTGCCAACAGGATATTATAATATCTTAGGATATCGAAATAACCTATCTTCATACAATGATTCTAATTACATTCCTGGTGACACTATAACAAATATCTCTCCTGACACTATACAATGCCCCGGCTCTCTCCATGGAGTAATAAAACTCCAACCCGGCGATAACGCCAAAACAATATTCGTCCTTGTGTTCGGTACCTATACCTGGACAATACCCTCTGATACAATAGGCAACTTTGACCTTACCAATATGGCAGAAGGTACTTATCACGTCAGGTTCCTGACAACACTCGATGACTATAATCCTTTGGATACTAACTTAACTATCAGAGCAGGAATGTATGATACTTTAGACGATACACTAATTATTCCTTTTAAAGGAATCCCAATACCAACAGGATTAACATTAATCTATGATACACTCAAACAAATAGTAACTCTTTCTTGGAATAAAGCAGACACTACTCTTGTAAAAGGATACAACATCTACAGAAAACAATCGGACTCGGATTTTGTGAAGATTAATCCCGCTCTGATTACAGGCAACACCTATTCTGACTCAAGCGTTCTACAGGATGAATCGTATGAGTACAAAATCACCGCAGTGGATAATGGGGATAATGAGGGAAAGAAGAGTAAGGGAGTGAATGTGGTTGCGGTGAGTGGATTTGAGCTAGTAGATAGTATTATAATAGGCTTTGGTACTCCGCCAAATCTTTGCACTTTTGAGATGGATAGTGCTATGAACTTCCTGATTCCAATGGGTGACGGAGGCTATGGGAACTTCATTACAGTCTTTAATCAATCCGGAGATTCTATTCGTGCCTTTGGAGAAGGTCACTTTTCTAGCGACTTAAAACTCGTGAGGATTGACTCAAAGGAGAACGCCTATTGCTCAACAATATCAAGACAGCGAGTCGTTAAGTTTGATCCAACCGGAGTTTTTCTATTGGAATGGGATATTCCTTCTTATTCAGATAAAATGGCTATTGACAACCAAGATAACATCTTTATTATCTCACATACTTATGAACATGAAGCGCTTATAAAATATGACGCCGAGGGCACGTTGATAGATAGCGTTGATTATCCAAAAGCCGAGGGCAATGGCAAGATGGTAATAGGTCCAAATGGTAAAATTTATGACGCCAGCTATAGCGATGAAAGTATCAGAGTATTCAATAACGACCTGTCCTTTGACACTGAATTAAACTTATACTTCGGCGAAACTCCATTATATAGAATTCATGACATCGATAGTGACGGAAATTTTTACATAGCAGATGTAAAAAAACTTTCTGAGTATGAATACGCTTTTTCTTTCTACATATATAATTCCAATGGTAAATTCATGGCAAGATGGGGCAGATTCATAGTAGATATTAATAAGTCGTGGATATGGGAAATGATAATTGTATCTCAGAAAGTATATGTTATGATAGATAATAAGACAAATATAAATATATTAGTATTTTCACTCCCTGCAAATCTTTAAGTTGCGTACCAGCGTATTTTATCAATTTCTTTAAAAAAGGCATTGTTAAAATTTATGAATTAATCACTTTTGATATAAGGTACATACATCAAGTAATCGTAAGTACTTGAAAATATTAATAA
>JAUXBV010000260.1 GCA_030619215.1 Fibrobacterota bacterium
GAGAAGGGTGTGCCTTCTTTCTCATTGAAACAGAGGAAAGCGCGAAAGCCCATGGAGCAACTGTCATTGCAGAAATCGCAGGATACTGCAGCGCCTTTGACCCTGCAGATGGAAAAGCGGGCTTCAATCCTGACGGGGAGGTTGCACGCTACACAATAGATCAGGCATTAAAAGCAGCGGATATAGACGCCGCTGCTGTAGATTTTGTTGCATCCGGTGGAAACCGGATGCCTTCGCGCGACATTATGGCATCATCGGTTATTACTTCTGTTTTCGGCGATAAACCGGTAACCGCTTACAAAGCAAAGACCGGCGAGTGCTATGGTGCATCTGCATCGCTGTCACTTGCCTGTGCCATTTCCGACATGAAAAACGGCAGGATCAGTGGAACCGGTATTTCATACGAGGTGCAAAACGAAATAAATCTTGTTTCAGAAACAAAAGAAAATCAAGAGAGCGAATATGCTATGCTCACTTCATTTTCCTATGAAGGCAACTGTGCTGCACTTGTCATTAAAAACACCAAATAATTATATTTAGCAACTATTTTTTACTATACCATATAGAGGAGTTAAAGAATGAATAGTGATGAGATTAAAGGCGCCATTAGAGAGTTAATAACAGAGATAGCTGAAGATATGGATGTTGAAACGGAAAAAATTACAGACTCAGCCCACCTTATTGAAGACCTGGAGCTTGACTCAATGGCTCTTTTAGAGGTGCTTGCCAGTATGGAAAAGAAGTTCAGCATAACGATTCCGGAATCTGAGTTTCCAAACCTGACGTCAATTGACAAATGTGGTGAAACCGTAGAAAAATATATCGGCCAAAAAGCATAGCAAATAATTTTAGTAACGATAGTATATCCCAAAAGCGTCTTTAATAAGGACGCTTTTTATTTTATTCTCGAATTTTTCGGTTTATTTATCCAAAAAGTCAACAAATTTATTCATTAATCATATAGTTGCTTAATATTTGCTTTGCTACCCGCATTATGGTAGATTGATTTATTACTATAATAATTGTGATAAAAGCAATGCATAAACGCCAATAACATGAAATTAAAAAGGATATAACACATGTTAATTAATTCAAAACGATTTTGTATGCACTTAGGTAAAATTTTAAAATGTACTCTATTGTTGACAATTTTCCTTTTTGTTAATTTGTCATTCGCAACAAATCCCAATTCAGAGGGGTGGCAGCTACTTGTTAATAACAGACCATTCGAATCACAAAAAATTTTCAGAAAGAACCTTTCCAACAGTGACAAAAAAATCGTTGGAGAAGCATACCGGGGTCTGGCTTTTACCGCAAAATTTTTCGGACACAATGATACCACAATGGGCATGTTGTTTAAAAGCTTCCTGTCTGATAAAGATACGCTCATGCTGAATGCTGCCTGGATAAATCTCCTTTCATTCGGCCGCTACTGGATCGGTCATACCTTTAAAGACGGCTATAAGGTAATGAAGCAGATTACAAGGCATCCGAGTGTTTTTAACGGCGAACAGTCCTCTATGCTTATCGATCGGTATGTTAATGACGGAAAGCTTTCCAGGGCACAAAAAATAGTCGGCAGAATGGGCATTGTACGCAATTTCCAGATGATCGGCCCTTTTGATAACATATCAGGCTCAGGATATAAAAAAGAATTCCCCCCGGAAAAAAAAATAGAATTTACTAAGAAATATCCGGGAAAAGACGGTGCGGAAACATCCTGGTTCCCCTTTTATAACCATAAAACAAACGGCTGGGTTTTTACCGAATATAATTATACCGCACTCAATGCCATACTTTACTATTTCAGCAATATACACTCCGAAAAAGATCAGACTGTTTTAATCGGATTCGGTGCTTCGGGCTCATTCAAAGTCTTTCTGAATGATAATATTGTACTGGCTGATTCTGTCTTTCGCAATACGGGCACGGATATGTTTATTCAGGAAGTCCATCTCTTTAAGGGGGATAACAAACTGCTGATAAAAATAGGCCATGAGAATAAAAACTCCAACTTTCTTGTCAGATTCATGGATAAAAAAGGAAAGGCTATAAATTCGGTGACCTATAAAAATTCATTGGGCACCTTTAAAAAAGACAACACAAAATACGACAACCTGACTAACTCTCCTCAAACGGAAAAAATTGAAACAGCCCTTTTAAAAAGGCTTGAAAAAAATCCGCAAGACGATGAAGCGGCAATTCTTCTTATGGATTTTTACAATGCCACGGAACTTACTGATAAAGGACAGAAGCTTGCACGAAAAATTCTAAAAGAGTACCCCCGGAGCTCTCTATGGCATAGTTTATACAGTGAATCGTTATTGCGAAGCCGGAAAATTACCGAATCGGATACTGAACTTAAAACTGCATTCAAGCTGTGCAAATTTAACTCATATGCATGGCAGAGCGAACTTGAAATACTCGCTAATTCAGCAGGCTCGCGGGATGTAATGGAATTTATCAATAACTCCTACGAGCAATTTCAGGATACGCCGGAAGCACTTCTCTATAAATTCGCTCATTATGTTAAAATCAACAATGAAACAGAGGCAATGAATATAGTGGAGCAGCTTCATAAAGATTATTATTATATAGATATCATTGTAAGCCTTATTACCACTCTCTATATAAATCAGGGCAATATTAATGAAGTCGAGACATTAATTAAACAATTTTTAAAATGGGAGAGAACGTCAACAGATATCTATTCAACCCTTGCAAACATGTACCTTAACAAAGGACAAAAGGCAAAAGCGGTTCAACTCTATAAAGAAAGCCTCCGCTATTCACCCAATTCACCCGGGTTTTACTATTACCTGGCAAAACTTTCCCTGCAGCATAAAGAGTACGAAGCGGCAATAAAGTATATCAATACAGCCCTGGCAATAACGCCGACCTCTTCTGTAATAACGACTTTAAAAGGTACCATTCTCAAGGCACAGGGCAAAAAGGATGAAGCGATACACGCCTTTGTACAGTCCATCCGCTACCGATATAATAATTTTAACGCATGGGAACAGCTACTCACCCTCAAAGGGAAACCTGAACTCATAAGCCTTACAAAACTTCCTGTTCCCGATTCCCTGAGCATCGAGGCAAAATCGTGGGAATATATTAACGGTGAAAACGGAGCCATTCTTGCCTATACAAAAGATATCTTTCTCTATCCCAGCCGCTGCTCAAGAGAGCGCCACTTCATTATGGTTCATTTACCCACCCAAAGCGCTATTGACATGTGGAAGGAATATTCCCTTTCCTATAACAGCTATTATCAGGACTTAAACATAACCCGGGCATTTTCAAAAAGCGCCGGCGGAACTGAAACCTCGGCAGATATCAGCAGCAATATGGTTGTTTTTAAAACCCTTCAGCCCGGAGACGACATTGTGCTCGAATGGACAATAGAGAACTAATATCAGCAGAGTATGGCGAAACAGGTCTGGGGCCAGCATGATTTCAGCCTTCCCTACCCTGTATTTAAAACTGAGCTGCGACTGGTAACACCCGCTGATGACACAATACCTTATACAACCTGTGGAGATTCAGTTGCAATAACCCAACGTACGGTTGACGGTTTCCTGATTACCACCTTTTCCAGAAGTTCTTATAAAAATCCGCCTCGTGAGACATATCCTCTAATTGACCCGCCAAGTGAGGGAAAGGTCTTTTATTCAACTTTTACCAGTTGGGCTGAGATAGCCAACTGGTACTCCAATGTGACGGAAAACAAACTCGAGCAAACATTAGAATTGAAAGCAGCGGCTGACTCACTTCTAAAAGGAGTAACCGCACCAAAAGAAAAAGTTGCAAAAATACATCACTTCATCACCGGTGCTATTCGATATAGTTATGTTCCATTCAGGCAGTCTGCATGGATTCCACAGCCCGCCCGGGAAGTCCTCGCAACAAAAATCGGTGATTGCAAAGACATGTCCTCTCTAGGTAAAAGCCTTTTGGATTATGCGGGCATCGAAAGTAACCTGGTTCTTGTAAATACCCGTGACAGAAACAGTATCTATCCTACTTATATCGGCCCTAACTTTAATCACTGTATACTTTCCTATAAACTTGATACTACCGTACATTATTTAGATATGACCAACAACAATCTTTCTGCAAATAACCTGCCTCGAATGGATCAGGGATCACTTGCACTTATCATAAGGCGCGGCAACAACGAACTTACATATTTGCCTATTGACAGCAGCTCGCAAAGAACTGTTTCCCGTACAATTAATTCAACGTTAGATAAAGATGGAACACTTATCAGAAAGGTAGAAACTCTTAAAAGCGGCGTCTTTGCCGGCAATATACGGGCCAATTACCGTTTTTCATCCCAGGAAAAACGCGAAAAAGACCTCCAGAAAATACTGGTGAAATCTTTCCCCAATATCATCATTGACACTTTTAACCTGCACGATCCTGACAGCCTTCGGGATACACTCAGATATAGTTATAAATACACTGCCAAAAATGCAGCTCAGTTCAGCGGTAAAACGGTTCTTATCGCATTGAACATTCCCGATAGGATAACAGGAGAAAGTTATCCCAGCGAAGAAGATCGATTCTATGCTATTGATATGACCCATACATGGTTCGGTATAGGAAGGTATTCGTTGGAGGGAAAACTGACCATACCGAAAAGGTGGCGATTAATAAATAAACCGGAGAAAATTTCTATCTCAGGAGAATGGGGAAACTATACCCTGTCCCTTAAACAGAAAGCCAATATAATTACCTACAAAAGAGAAGCTCTCTTTAAATTCGATGAGCCGATTGAGATTGAAGAATCAGAGAAGCTGAAAAAGGTGTTGTCCAAGATAACGCAAGCTGATAATATTCAGCTTATGTTTTATTTGAAATAAAACAGAGATATTATTTAGTGCGACGAACCCGCGTCCTCAGTATCATACTATATAACGAGGTTCTATCCGGAGCTTTAAGGGGAATCACATTCACCGGCGAATACCACGTTTTTCCGCTAAGCCCTTCGGTAAACTGCACTTCACTTGAGCAGATGAGGAAGTAATCCCCTGGCTTTACAAGCAATGATATGTCGGAGTTGGGATAGAGAATAAAATCGACTCTCTTCCCTGTTGTTAAATCCAGCAATTTGCACTTGTAGATATATCCGGTCATGGCACTGATGCGAAGGATAGACATGCTGTCTGCCATGGTACGTAAAATAAGCTTTTTATGTTCTCTGCTTTCATCTCTGTTTAACCTGACAAAGGCCTCCTGCCACTCTTTTGCCAGTGAATCTTCAACAAGCGTTTTAATTTTCTCATCGGTAATAAAATTTACACTATCAATAAAAGGCTGGCATCTCTTTATACCTTCGATTACCATGCTGAATTCATTTTCCTCCGCCGGCTTTGAAAAACCCACCCATGAGAGATATTCTCCCACTTCCTGTATCCACTCTTCATTTGTTTGAGTTGCAGCTTTATTTTTATCCCTATAGGTCATTGCTTCAGTTACTTTCGAAATTGTATTGACATAGTTCTCCAATGCTACTTCATATTTCCCCTGTAATTCAGCTGTGGATGCGAGTTCAAAGAAGGAAGGCCGTGAAAAAAGCTTGAAAAGAACAAATGCAACAGCAACAAGAATAATAACAACGATAATATATTTTTTCATAGTAATCTCCTTAATCTTTTTTAAAGTCGTTAAATTGCACAGGCCTGTTATACAAAATAATATTTTCTAATGGTAGACTTTTACTTTCGTATAATAAAAAACTTTTGTGAATGATAAGGCTAAATACAAA
>JAUXBV010000266.1 GCA_030619215.1 Fibrobacterota bacterium
CATATTATTTCTATTCCTCGGCTGTTCATCTCAGAATCACTGGCAAACCTACAACACCTCAAACACTCCCCTCACATCAGATCGTATACGCCAAATTATTATTGAAAATAATGAACTTTCGTGGATTGGTACCTATGGTGGAGGATTATATAAAGTAAATGGTAATGAGTGGCAAAAAGTCTGTTCGCCCTTTGTAGGCAGCCACATTTTATGTCTCAGACCAGATAATAAAGGTGGACTATGGATCGGCACAGCAAAAAACGGAGCATATTATTATTCCCGGAATAATTGGACTCATATAGATCAAGAGCAGGGACTTTCAGATAATAATGCCTGGGATATTCTTATTAGTAAAAATAAAGATGTATGGCTCTGCTCACGTTATAGAGGAGCATGTAAAAAAAACTCGGATTCACTCAGGTGTTTTAATACAAAGGACGGATTACCTGACAACCAGGTAACAGTTGTTTCCGAAGACAGCAGAGGGACAGTATGGCTGGGAACCGCCCGCGGAGGTCTGTGTGGCTATAAAGACGGGCAATTTGAGTATATTAATAGCCGTAATGGTATTAGCGGCAATTATATCAGAGCGATTATCTGTGACAGCATTCCCCGCTGGGTCGGCTCATGGGATGGCGGGCTGGATTATTTCAATGGAGAGACATGGGAGCATATAGACGAGGTAAAAGAGCCTGTTGTTTTTCTCGGTTTTGATGGAGATAACGATTTGTGGGTTGGCACCTGGGGGTACGGTGTATATGCCGGCAAATCAAATGACTGGAAGCATTTGACAACGGAAAACAGCGGCCTCCCCAATAATCAGGTAATAGATATCGATTTCGGTAAGGACGGAAAAATTTATTTTGCGACATCACACGGAGTTGCAGTTTATACACCCAAATAACCTGTTTGTCCTAATTATAATAATCAAACAATCATTCTGGTAATTTCAGCCTTTTATAACTATATTTTTAATCCGGGCTAACTTTACATATATACTTTACATACTGCATATAAAGGGAGGAGCAATATTATGATTTCACGCAGACAATTTATCAAATCTGGAACAGCTGCAGCTGGTGTGGCTCTTACTTCAGGAAGTGTTCTTGCGCAGGGGGAAAAGCCGGTAGTTGCTGTTGCAAAAGGTAAACCAAACGAAATTGTTAAAAAAGCGGTTGACGCACTGGGCGGAATAAAGAAATTTGTAAAACAGGGTGATCGTGTTGTCATTAAAGCCAACATGGGTTTCCCGAATCCACCGGATTGGTCTACAACCACACACCCGGAAGTGGTAAAATCAATTGCACAGCTCTGCCTTGATGCAGGCGCTCAAAGAGTCATTCTTATTGACAACCCTCTCCGTGATGCACAGATGTGCAAGGAGAAAAGCGGTATCGGTGCCGCAGTTAAGGGTATGAAGGGTGTGGTTCTTGCAATGCTTAAGGAAGAGAAATTTTATAAACCGACACAGGTTCCAAAGGCAAAAGAGCTAAAGTCTGTGGCCGTTACAAAAGAGGTTCTCCGTGCAAACTGCCTTATTAATTTACCGACTGCAAAATCACATTCGGCTACCGGTGTAAGTCTGGGAATTAAAAATTTGATGGGGCTTGTCTGGGATAGATCCGCTTATCATAATAAAATGGAGCTTAACATGGCAATTGCAGAACAACTTTATATTATGAAGCCGAACCTGACGATAATAGACTGTGTTTATGCCCTCCTTACCAATGGGCCTGCCGGCCCTGGTAAAACAGTTGAGCTTAACACTGTTGTAGCAAGCACTGACCCTGTTGCAGCAGATTCCTATACAGTCGGAATAGCAAGATGGTACAATCGCGATTGGAAAGGAAGCCAGGTTAAATATATTAAAAATGCTTATGAGCTTGGATTTGGGGAGATTGATGTTGCAAAGATGGATGTAAAAAAAGTGTAAAATTTACCACAGAGCACTACTTTGTAGCTATAGTCCCGCATCGCGGGGCATTAAAACACGCAGAAAGCACAGAGGTGGAAATTAAAAATGAAAATAAAAACATTTAGACGTTCTGTTCAGGGTGTTACATTTACCCTTTTTATAATACTTTTCCTGTTTACTGTTTATCCTTTTGCGAGAATAGTCCCTGTTAAAACCTTCCTTCAATTGGACCCTCTTGTCGCTTTAGTAAGCATGATTGGCTCAAGGGCAATAATTGTTCCTATGCTCTTGGCTGTGCTCTTGTTTATTCTTACATTAATATTCGGACGCTTCTTCTGCGGATACATCTGTCCCCTGGGAACTCTTATCGATATTAATAACTTTATCTTTTTCAGAAAGCTAAAGAAAAAAGAATCAAAAGACCCAAAGCCGAATCGCAATATTAAATATTTCATTCTTATTGGTGTTATTGCAGCATCATTACTTGGTGCAGACCTTCTTCACTTTTTCAGCCCGATGTCAATTGCACCTCGTACCTTTACTTTGATACTATTCCCACCGGTTATCTGGTTTCTCAATTTTGTTATTGATTTGATACGACCTCTGGCATTAAACATGGGATTTGACGGCCTTTTACAATTTTCATTTCACCGGCCATATTTTGAAAACAGCATTCCAACCCTTATTATCATCGTTATAATTTTAGTCGCTAATTACTGGAGAAAACGTTTCTGGTGCAGGTACCTGTGCCCTACCGGCGCATTACTGAGCCTTGTTTCCCGCTTCGGTATATTTAAGAGAAAGGTGACGGACAAGTGTAGCTCCTGTTTTCGCTGCATGAGTGCCTGCGATATGCGTGCCATTGATGAAGAGGGTAAAAATACTATTCTCAGTGAATGCACACTTTGCGGAAACTGTGTAGAAGCCTGCAAACAAAAAGAAAACTCAATTGGTATAACCTCATTTGGAACAGGAAAAAACAACTCAGCTCTTCTTGTTGACAGGAGAAAGTTCATATACTCGGCAGTAACCGGCATTGCCGCAGCAGCTACAATAAAAGGTGGTATTCATAATGAAAATAATATAAAAGGTAGATTCGTCCGTCCTCCGGGCTCAATCCCTGAAGCTGATTTCCTTGCGAGGTGCATACGCTGCGGAGAGTGCATGAAGGTGTGCAAAACCAACGGTCTTCAACCTGCAAACCTCGAATCCGGTTTTGATGCCCTCTGGACACCACGGCTTAAACCAAGAGTCGGGGCATGCGAAGACAAATGTAATATGTGTGGTCAAGTGTGTCCTACACAAGCTATTAGAAAGCTGCCTTTAGAAGAAAAACTCTATGCAAAAATTGGAACCGCAGTTATTGACCGCCGCCGCTGTATCGCATGGGAGCAAAACAAGCTCTGCCTTATCTGCGATGAGATCTGCCCCTACGATGCAATAGAATTCAGAATAACAGAAACCTTCACCGGCCCGTTCAAACGCCCATTTGTACTTGAGGATAAATGCGTGGGATGCGGCTGGTGCGAGCATAAATGCCCTATCAACGGTCGCGCTGCCATAGAGGTCTATTGCATTGGAGAAGAGCGCTTCTTAAAAGGATCCTACATCACGGAGCAGAAGAAAAAAATGCGGGAGGTTAAAGAAACCCATGAATCCGACTATGGTGTTGACGACCTCGGCTCTGGAGGAGAAGACCTGGTTAAACCTCCTACTAAAACACCCGATGATGCAGGCAAAAAAGAAACAGAAGATGAGCCGCTTCCCGGCGGGTTTATTCTTGATGAATAAATAAATACATCCACCATAGCAAAGGTGACAAAATTCAAGCCTAAATATTAATTTTAGTAGATTTTAGTATTTCGTAATATATTGCTTTTTATGAAGTTATGTTGAACTCAATCTTTCAAGTGAAATAAAACTAATACAATTGATTCATCAAATCCCAGATATACTTCAACGAAACAGCATCATAATTCTCGCCAAAGCTCTCTTCAGAATGAATATCTTTCTTATTCTTTTCCACCACGTTACGACCGGCAATAAGGCGGGAGCTGCGCATCATGAGAATACCCACTACATTCTCAGTTATCACATTATCAAGAATCATCGGGGAGGCAAAATCAGCAACGATACCATACTTATTACGGTATATTTTGTTTTTCTTTATATGCGGTGCTGCTTTATTCGAACAGTATATTGCACAGTGGTTACCAACGAACTCACATTGCTTTATGGTAGGTCTTGTATCATAAATAAAGTTTCGGTAGGCTCCCTCTATTCTACAGTATTTAAATACTGCATCCGCTTTTTCCCCTCTTATCTCAAAACCCTGCCAGCATGGCGGCTCAGTTGAGCCGTGCGCCCTATCGACGCCTGTAATAAGAATCGGATTATCCTTGGTTCCTTCTGCAATGAGAAGTCCGTTTACAATGAAACGATAATAACCTCCAAATTTGATAATTACACCTGGTTTTATCACACAGGTTACATCTTCCGGTACTTCTACAGTACTATTTATGACAGTATCACGATCAAATACTATGGAAGGATCGGAACCTTTTTTGCAAAAACCTTCCTGGTACAAAATCAGCATAAAAAAGATGCAACAGAAATTAATTATTATGCGCATGTAATTATCCCTCTTTAGTTAACCAAAAATAACGATGCTCTTTCCGTCCAATTCACTGATAAATTCGGCAGAGAACAGTCCGGTGTTCTGAATACCATCTCCGCTTTAATAAGGCATTTCTCACCAATATCTATAACAGCCGTACCCTTACCATTCCCTTTCATAGGTAACTGATCAACAATGCTCGCTGTGTCAAGCTGCTTATTATCTATTGTATACCGGAATAGCCAGCTGATACATGCTTCCTGCCGTTCATCGGGTGTGATTCTTAAACTGTCAAAGGTAAACGCCTGGTATATATCGCATGTTGCTTTCCCTTGAGAGGTTGTGAGAGGAAACCGTCTTTCACGATCCCAGCTAAATCCCGGGCGAATCTGCTTCTCTGGCAGTGTTGGAAGTATCTTTGCCAGGTGGCGATGAAGATCCCATTCTCCAAAACCCGTTAAAGAGACAGCAGCAGAGTCAGAGGAGGCTGGAAAACCTTCTTTCAGGGAAATCGTATACTCTGCGTCACTTATCAGCTCTTCTATGTTCATCATTTCTATTTCGTCCAGGATATTTGATTTTATATTTATCCGTTCAGCTTTAATATTCAAATGGTTCTGCTCCTTTGAACTGCTACCGGCAAGAATGCAATTAATGGTACTGTTCAGGATTGATACTGAATCTTCAAATGAAAAATTACCTCCTATATCGCAGGTAAATTCATACTTCCAGATTTCCCGGGACGAAAAATCTACAGAAAGGGTAACAGGTTTCCCTCTCTGACATGATTCAAATATCGCCATTATTAAAAATGCTATGATAAATAGAAGGTTTCTTTTCATAAACTTTTCTCTATTGGTTATAATGTATATACCGCTTTTCATATTAATTGTCTTAAATGTTTGCGGTACAAGGTGCAACTTTAGTTGTATAAGTGTTTCTATAAAAGTTTTGTTCTATTCCATACGACAAAACTTTTGAGAATCACTCTATAATTGAAAATAGGTCAATGGTTTTATTTGATCAATAATATAATATTATAGATCTTTTTTAATTTGGCCGATAAATTAATAGGAAGTTTTATTTGTTGTATATATGTTTTTATCCGCGAAGCTGCTATTGCCCGGCAAAACGTAGCGACGCAGGGGACTTTAGCCTTTTAAGC
>JAUXBV010000465.1 GCA_030619215.1 Fibrobacterota bacterium
ATAACTCTGTATCGCACTCGCACTGGTTCCGGCCGTACCTGTTGTAACCATTGTTACATTAAAACGGCCCTGTCTGAACGAAACAAAATCTGAAAGGTCGGATTCGAAATCGGGGGCTGTTATGATTAAATAGTCCTCGTTCCGGTTTCCTTGTACCGGCTCAACAGTGCTTTCAAAATTTACTACCATATGTCGTAAAAAATTCTCAAATACCTTTGAATCAAGGCCGGAATATTTATTAGCGGTTGATGTATTGATTTTAAGGGTAAATTTTTTGGTAACCGTCAACTTTCTTTCAACCGGGTTATAAAAGAACGGAGCAATTGTTATCATTGCGCACGGCACACCGCGAGTAGTGAATACCTCCTTAACAACCGCCATCGGGCCTCTTTTACCTTGCGATGCATAATACTCTTTATCAATAGAAAAGGTACGATCTGCAATAGTTTGTGTTTTTAACCATGGCTCCTGTGCAGGAAAATAGGTGTCCTGTAAGGGTATAGCCTCTTCAACAGGTTGGAGAACTTCAAACGTCGGCACTTGGTTAATGTCCGTGAGCGCCATAAAAAATCTTAAAACAGGTAATTGAGGTTTACCAACATCCTCCGTGAATCTGTAACCGGAAACCCGCGCTCTGGCAAATGTCTCTGCAGCATATCCAGACGTGTTAACAAGCCCCAGCGTATCAACTACTTCTATCTGATACTGTGGAACTTCAAAGTCTAATGTGTAACCATTGGGAGATTCCTGGAGACCAGCTAACGATTTGGCCCAGATAATACAATAGCAAAATAATACAACCAAGCTAACTGCTAATAGCTTTTGTTTCACCCCGCCCTCCTTTTAGATTATTTAAATAATATTTATGAGTGTATGTTGACTATATACAAAACTTTATGCAAATATTTATATACTATAATTTATAAGTGCAAGCTATTTTTGGTGGGAGGCCCCTCCCGATATATGAATTATATTCTTAATAATACACAAAAATTCCCTTGTATGCAGAAATATTATTTCCCAAAAATTAAATTTTATTCTGTAAAATTACTGTTTTTATAAATAATTTACGGAATATTTCTCTTTCCTTATTAAAAGTTATGACAAAAGTAATTTTTAGGTACTAATATTGGAGAATATGTAATAAAAAGTGCTTAAATTTTTAAGCAGTTTATAAATTGGGCTAAATAGAGATTTTTTAAAGAATTTTGCAAGTCATTTGATTAAAAAAAGGGATACAACTCCTTGCATCCCCTTTTACAAAAAACTGTAATTATTCCTATTATTATTTTGTTAACATAACATTAATCGTTTTCTTAATACATCCTGCTTCCATTCTGCACAGATATAAGCCGGTTGCAAGGTCATGCACTGGAACAGAATAAGATCCTGCATCAAGATTATTGTTTGCAAGTGTTTTTATCAGTTTCCCATGTAAATTATATAACCTGACCTGCACCTTACCTTTTGCAGCGCTTTCAGGAACCTTGAAATATATCCGTGAATTATGAAATGTTAAATCGTATGACGAAGACACATTTGTGATACCATTGACAATTGGTGTTGAAGGATCAATCCTCAAATCATCGATACAGATATCGCTTTCCCAGCTGTCCCCGGTAACGGCGCGGAAGCGGAGTATGACACGGTCGCCTTTATAGGGCGTCAAATCCAGTTTCTTTTCAAGCCAGTTATCACCCTGGTTTCCTGTTATTTTTATGACATCACTGTGCCAGGTGCCGTCCACGTTGATGTCAAGGGAAAACTCGCCCATATGATCCTCACCGGCATTATCACTTAACATGTGATAATAGAATGTTAATTCAGGGTTTTGAATGGAATTAAAATCAAACTTTGGTGTGGTAAAATCAAACTCTTTATTCGGATTTCCATCCGCACTGGCAGATGCTTCCGTATAGAGGTAATTACCGTCCTGCCCGGTGGTATGATCTGCCATAGGCCCGGTTACATCCGGCGGGTCATCAATACGTGAGGGCGTTGGGCCGCTGTAGACGGTCCAGTTATGGTCATCAGTGGCAAGCTGATCATATTTGAATGGAAGGATCTCAGATTTGGCTGTTAAGGTATCAAAATTCTGAAAATAGGGACAGGCAATTACATATTCCTCGGTAATACTGAAATTCTCATCACTTTCATCAAAAAGTGCAGCGCTGTCCACGCTTGAGACCCTGATCTTGAAATCGGTGCCTGTTTGATAATCCTCGGGTATATCCCAGGTAAAAATTCCGTCACTTTCGGTTGAGCTTGCAATTGTTTCAGCGACACTGCCGCCTTTGAGAAGCTCTATTTTAACATTACCGTCAATATTATCACCCCAGGCAATATCCTTGCCGGTAAACTGCTCCCACAGCTCTCCGCCGTTCGGCGATGTAACTACTATCCGTGGAGTTCCGGAGAGAACAATTGACAGATAATAAGTGCTGGAGGAGGAAATGTCAACGTTCTGCTGGTCACATACTGTTTCTATTGGAGAGCCGCTGGTATAATCAAGTATTGAAAATGTTTCAACCTGGCCGCTGCCATTGCCGTTTGATTTAATTTGCAGGAAAAATTTAGCCTCTTTACCGGTCATCTCATCCAGCAACAGTGTCGCATCAAGACCGATCTCAATAGACGGCACACCGCTGCCACCCATTGGGTATGCTCCGCCTGCATTATCAAAAGCTTTTCCAAAAGAAATTGTCTCACTGGGAGTTGTGGCGCTGATATTATTCGATATACCAGCTCTGATTTCAAGATCATTCCTCGCACTGTGCTCTATCGTTGTCTTAAAGGTCAATTGCGGTTTTACATATTCCTCGTCAACGTTCATACCGTATACTCTCTTGCTCCACATGCCATCTGGATCCGCACACATCCTGTACATGACATAGATCTTGCCGTTGTCGCCGAAACTTGTTCCCCAACTGTTAACCATGATCACGGCGCCGATTTCCCAGTCTGTAACATCCACTGCACGGTCACCATTGATATCGAGGTTATTGGTATATTGGCCATCGTTGTTATAATCGTAGCGAACCGAATCGTTATAACCGCCAATCGACACCGCGTGACCGCCACCCGAACCGAATTCGACTATTGCTTTCTTGCCTGCCTCGGGTGTGCCGGTTGCAAGCGATACTGTATTACAGCCACTGCAATCGTAACAGAATGCAAGACAGCCTCCGTCAGCAGAGCCATTACCATGGTTATCAAGCCATTCTCTCATGGTATTAATTCCCGCCTCGGTGCCCACGCTGATGGTAAACTGATCAGAACTTCTGTTTGCCATCCCGTTAAAATACACATCATACCCGGATACCCATCGGTCATGGTCGCCTAGCCCGAATCCGCCATAAGCATCGGCATCAGGGATACCCAGCTTTACAGCAATATCAAAGCCCTGACTCGGCATGGAGCCGTTGCTGCCACTCCCGCTATTACAAAAATTGTAGGTGAAATCATAGGGATATTGATTTTGAAGCGTTGTGGATGCAAGTCCCCTTGCGGTATTAATCTCGTAAGTAAAAACATATCCGATAGAGCTTGCCTGCGCACAGCTGCCACCTTCCTGGTTGAAAATCGGCCTGAATGCATCGGATTGCGTATTATCAACCTTGTCCGGTGCAAGAGGTCGTGTTCCTAAACCTGTTATCTGAAACTCAGGGAGTTTTGTTATGGATGCTTCCCAGGCAGCTTTTGTTATTCCACCGGCAATCCATGTTTCGCCGTTTGGATCAGGATTAACATTGATCAGGC
>JAUXBV010000533.1 GCA_030619215.1 Fibrobacterota bacterium
AATATGCAAGGTGCCCTCATTCAGGAGGCCAAATATTTCCTCAACAACACCTTCAACATTCGTAGCATCAAGGTCTCCAATAAATCTGACGATTTTAGCTCCCGGTTTGTCTTTTAAGTCTTCGTATTGCAATTCAATTTGTGACTTCATATACCTATTCCTCTCTTATTTTTGTCACATGCACACACGTTCCATAATCTGAACTGTCTATTTGAAAATCATTTGAAAGCATCTTTACAAGAGCCAAGCCGCGTCCGCGCTTATCATGAAAAGATACTTTAGGGCTTGACAGGTATTTTGACATCTTCTTGAGCATGTCAACTTTTTCAGGATCACTGGTGTTGGAAATAGAAATTTCAATTTTTTTCCTGTCTATGGAAACTGATACCTCAACCTCTCTACCTTCACCTTCAGCCATGCTTCCATGCTCAACAGCATTATTGCATATTTCATCAACAATGGTCTCGATTCTGAATGCATCCTTACTGCTGTAATCTTTTTGCTCCGCTATCCTTCTCACCAACTGGCGCACCGGCGGTACAAAATTAAGTTCCGAAGGAAAAGTAAGGTTAATCTTTTCCACCTGACCCTGATATTCCCAATAATATAAATTGATTGCACTTCGTACATCTTTATAAAGTTTGAATATTTTATCCGCATCAAGAGCAGACAGTGTTTCCAACACCTCTATCTTTAACCCCGCCAGTACAAGGTCTCCATCTTTTTCCATAAGAGATGTCCTGCATCCCATAAGCTCGCCTACCGATGCGGATGATATATATTCCACATCAGACATGTCCGCAACAACAAATACCTTCTCCTTCGCAATTATACTGTCAAATGCCTGGCGAATTTTCTTTATCGTATTATGCCCCAGCTTTCCCCGAAGAGAAATAATGGTGATATCGGGTGACTCTTTACTCTGAGCAATCTCAATTTGAAATGTTTTCATAGTACCTTTACACTTTCGACCTGATTAAAATCCCTGCCCCTCAATTTTTCCGCGTATATTTAAATACTTCGATCCGGTGTGCTTTACTTAGCCTCATAAAAAGGTTTGCGCTTACGTACAACCCGAAGTGTCGTAACGTTATTATCATCGATCTGCAGGTCAATTTCTTCAGAAAGCATCCGCACAATTTCAAGGCCGAGACACTCTTTCCGGATATCCTTAATTACATCCGACCCACCTTGCTTTTGTTCCTCTTCGAAATTCTTAACTGCAAATCGTAAGCGCTCTATATCTTTCCTTTCTCCACCCTGGTCCTTAATCTGCACTTCAAACCGGTCATTAAATATAAGGCACAGTAACTCTATGCGCGCATCAATTGACTTACAGCCATAACAGATCGCATTACTGCAGATTTCATCAACAATAACTTCCGAACGATAGGCGAATTTCTGGTTATAGTTATTGACCAACAGCGCTTCATAGATAAACTTTCGGATGGGAGCTACATATTCATAATTACCTGGAAACGACAATTTGAGCTTATACGATACATTGTCGCCTGTTATATTTGCTGCACCCTCTTCTACGTTTTTGCTTTTTGCCACAATCTTTCCTTTATTTAAAATCTAATTATTGCCTTAAAAAATTAATCTCCATGGAGAACGTACTTCTCATCTCCCGAGTCTATGATACCTTTTTTAACCATTGTTTCAATCAATCTGGATGCAATTGAGAGTAAGAGAGAAAATGAAGGGGTTTCTTCAATGCCTTTAATATTTTGAGCTGTTTTAGCGTCTTTTTCAGATGAGCTTCTCATGGTATCCAGAATACACTCCATGACAAACATTATCTCTCCATATGTCAAATTACCTTTTCTGTAGTCTGAAAACTCCTGTATCGCGCCAAGTATCAAATCATTCAATTTGTTGAATTCATTCTGGTCGTCAAATACATTACGGTATGATTTCATTTCGCCCACACTATCCTCCTCAAGCTAATTTCCCCGCCATAAGAAGTTACTAATTCAAGCTTTCAAATATAAATTCTGACCTAATAATATATATATGTTAATTACATTTTTAAAAAACATTTTTTATAGGTGCACATAACCAATTCTCAAACCATCTTTTAAGGCTCTTCCTTTTCTTTGATTTCCTCTTCCTCTTCCTCCTGTTTCTCTTCTTTCTTTTTATCAGTTTTATCAACATCAGGCGCTTCTACCGTAGGTATATCAAATAAATCTGAAACAGAGGGAACTTTCTTTGTTTTTATATCTTCCCCTAATAAAATGCCGCTTTTCATCAATTGGCTTCTTATTACGTCACTTACTATATCAGAAAACTTCTCTGCAGCCTGTTTTTGTAATTCTTTAATTATTGCTGCTCTGTCTGATGCGGTTATATGCGTAACTTTATTGACACTTCTGAAAAATGGCGGTGGTTTTGGAACACTGGCTTTGCACGTAACATCACCCAGGTAGGCATACTCATGAAAACCCAAACTGTATATTGTCAGCACCAGCGTCAAAGAACCGACAGCCTCTGCTCCCAGTAACCAGCGCCGAACAGGTTTTATTGAAAAATCGCTAACCTTTCCCCATACAACAACTGTTTTATCACTCGCAATCAGCATCAGCGATTCAACAAAAGAACGGGATAGCACGGGAGAATCAACAAAATCAGTCTTCTTTTTCAAATATTCAGTATCATTATAGTCTGCAAGATTCATTCCAGGAATAACAGCAATCTGTTCGCGCAATCGAGAGTCAAACCTTTCTTCAAATTCCGGTGCACCGCCGGGAACGATACCCATATATACTATACTAATATTTTGTGCAAGGATAAAACTATGTAAGAATAATATCCATAAGAACCTTTGTTTCATTAAAAAAGCTCCTTTCGCATTTCTTCATTCGCACGATATATCCAGCTTAATATTTCAGCAAGCGCTGCATAGAGCTCCCGGGGGATCTCCCTGTCTATATCAATCTGTGCAAGGAGTTCTACCAGGTCATCATCATGCCGGATTGGAATATTATACTCTTCTGCAATAGCTTTTATTTTGCGTGCTACATATCCTTTACCTTTAGCAACAACACGCGGAGAAGTTTCCTTCTCTTGATCATATCGTAATGCTACAGCTTTTTCAAGAGAACTTCGAACTTTTTTACCTTTACTTTTTTTTGCCATTTAAAAAATCTCACCTTTATTCAAATAGAATTATTAACCCCTCCCTTCAGCCTTCGCTATTAGCTACGGCT
>JAUXBV010000201.1 GCA_030619215.1 Fibrobacterota bacterium
CGACTTGCTTCCGGGAGTGAGGCTATTTCCCCCGAAATAAACGATAATAGTATTATTTTCCGTTCTATATTCACCATAACCTCCTGAGCCACTTTTTCTCATTTCATGGTAACCGGTACAGGAAATTATGCAGAAAACTGAAACTAAAGAAATTATACGTTTCATACAAGTAAAATAATTTACCAACTACACTATTTGCAGTCTAAATATATGTTTTGATTCTTTAGGGCAAATCCTTCAAATACGGTTTAATTATCACCTCTTAATGCTCCTCGATTCTATCTATAATTTTTCAATTTATTTAACAATAGATTCGATAGAAACCGTTTTTTAGTGATTCTTACAGAGTGCACCACTAAAGTGGCACCATGTGAGAAATGGTATTCTTGCAAAGGCTTCATACACTTGTAAAATACATATAATTTCTCTTTATGCAAACGCCTATTTACACGAAGTGAAAAAGGTAAAGCCTCTGGATTCCCGCCGGAGTTTATCCTCGCGGAGGCGGGGGCGCCAAAAAATTCTTTTTATAAATTACAATATTTAGTTCATGGCCTATACTAAAACAAAAAAATAGTATAACTGATTGTAACGATTATACTTCATTTGTAAAAGGTATGTTCCATAGGCCTGTATAACTGTTTCTATGAGACTACAGTCTTAAGAAACAGTAAAAATCTAACAATCAGTAAAATGACATGCCACACAAGAAATAAAAGATGAAGGGCGCGCCCAAAAAAAATAAAATATTTTATCGGGGGAGGAAATAGAATCTGCTACTATCAGATCGCCTCCTCAAACAGGGTGTTAGAACTACTTTTTATTACATCAACAATTTATATTTGCTTTTTTTGTGTGTATGTTTTATAATTACCATGCAATTAACTGTACCTGTTTTTTCGTTTTAATGTTTTTGGCGGTAACGTTTCAGATTGATAATAGTAGAATAAAAAGAGACTCGCAGCGAACGGAATAATAAGATTAAACGTTCAAAGCGGGATTTTTTTTACCAGAACATGTAGAGAATACAGTGGTACAAATCATATAATTTTATTTAAAGGATTGACCTAATGGAAACAGGAACTGTCAAGTGGTTCAATGGTTCAAAAGGCTTCGGGTTCATCTCAAGAGAAGAAGGGCCTGACGTATTTGTTCACTTTAAGGCTATTCAAGGTGACGGGTATAAAAGCCTCGATGAGGGTGACCAGGTTCAGTTTGAAGTTGAACAGGGACCCAAAGGACCCAATGCAGCAAATGTCACGAAGATATAATTAAGATATAATCTTAATACAATCTGCGAAAAACTCCGGTCAGTTCTGGCCGGAGTTTTTTGTTTATTTTTATTTATGTGGATTCAAGTACTGTACTTTAAGCATCACTTGTATAGGTCTAATGGTAATAAAGTTGTATACTCAACATCATGTAACCTTATTTGGAGGATGTAAATACCATTTGAAAGTAGTTGTTTAAATAGGCAATTTAGTGCCAAGCTGTTCTGTGTCTTTTGTAAAAAGCGTATTGATTTAAATATCTTTTTACCTTGCATATTATAAAGGGTTATATAAATATCTTCATTGACAGGTAAAGGATTGTTTGCAAGGAGGACTATTTTACCATTTTTATATACAATTGAAAAGTTAAGGCAGCCTTTTGGGTTTACTTTTAAATACTGCTTTATCGATGTCGGCAAACCAT
Source organism: Fibrobacterota bacterium (assembly GCA_030619215.1). Classification (GTDB taxonomy): domain Bacteria; phylum Fibrobacterota; class Chitinivibrionia; order Chitinivibrionales; family JANQEN01; genus JAUXBV01. The sequence continues at coordinate 1,696 of JAUXBV010000201.1, forward strand.
TAACTATATCAGCGTGGTTTGAATAAAAAGCATTTGTTGCAATCTTTATACTGTCAAAAGTGCCATGCCCGTCATTGGCCCTGTCGCTCCATGCAAACACACCGGCATACTCTTTATCATAGGCTGCTTCATACATTTCGACCAGTGTCATGGTGAATTGATTGTTGCTTACATCATGCCCGGGTGTCTCACCAATAATGACAGGCCTGTCTCCAATATCCTGCCAATAATCAACACCTTTTGTATAGGGCACGTACCAGGGTATCATCCATTCGTAGAAGTGTATCTGATAGATATCCAGATATGCCTTGTTACTGTTGTGTGTAGCCTGTAAAGCAGAGTCGCTCCACCAGTGGCCCCCGCCGCCACCGACGCAGTCTGCATGATTTGAATTCCATTTTAGCGATGCTGCTCCAGTGGTAACATAGTTAGTACAATTCTCATGAATAGCAGCCGCAAGCATGGCATGAAATCTTTGCAATTCTTTGATGTCACATGCATGGAGAGTTTCTATTATCCATTCCGGCTCGTTGCAGATCTCCCAGGCAAAAAGGTAGGGATGATCGGCATACCGCTGTACAAGAGGGATAAGAACATTATTTATATAGCTCAAAGTTTTAGCTGAGTCAGTGATCAATGGTGTGTTCACGCCGGCGAACTGCCCGGCGTCGGTGTTTACCTTTGACATGTCAAATGACCACAGGGCAGGCATCACAAAGATTTCATATTTCTCGGCAATTGCCATCATATTATCAAAATCAGTAAAAAAGTTAGCGTCCAATCCTGTTACCTCACTGCCGGGAGCGCTGAATTCGGGTGTTGAACGGCCGTCACAATGTATCCATATGCGAACACAATTGATACCATTTTCCGAATATTTTTTAAAAGTATTGTCAAACAATGTTGAATCGTGAAGAGCGCCCCATTGGTAATGGGTACCAAAGTCAGTGCCAAAGGAATTCCAGGGCATGTTGATGCCGTTGAGCCAGTACTGCTTGCCGTTGATTTCAATAAGGGGATGTGCGGCATTCAAAGTAAAACAGATTCCCAAAATTAATAACACTGATATTTGAATATGTTTTTTCATATCTATTTCACTGGATTTTTAATTTTTATCTTCAATATAAGATACCAAGAATTAAACATATGATATAAATATCTATGGAAAAAATAACATGTTTATCAAAAATGTAATAATTAATGTTATTTAACAACCATTGCGAAAATGACATCAAAATACACTGTTACTGATACATCTGTGTGTCGCACGAGGGCAAACTCTTCTATGTCAACGCCCAGGTCATAGCTGAAAGCCGGAAAAGGCGGAGGATGAATTCGTACTCCAGTGTCTATGTTTAAATACCATATAGCATTATGCTCAGAATATTTATGAGCTGTAAAATCAATAGAGTTCCCGAGTTCAAAGATTGCCGACCACCACTCATGCGGTGTGATCTGCATGCCGTAATCAGCGCCTAATGAAAAATGGTCGCCGATTTGTGTATGAAATGTAACTGCATTCTCAAATTTAATTCTGTTGATCATTCCAAGACACACAAAGGCGCCGAAGCGGGGTCTTGCGCCTTTATGGGTCGGTACACCATGTGACCCTCTCCCAATATGAAAAAGCGTAGCGGCGAGTCCCGCACCTATCGAGAGATTGTCGATAATACCATACTTTGCACCGAAATTAATTCTTCCAATATTATCTAACAGTGAAGCCTGCAATTGCAGATTTGCCGGAAAGCTGAACGAAACCTCATGTAAACTCACCACAAAATGCCATGGAGGGTTTACACGTGCTTTAGGAGTGTAAAAATAGTGCGTCGGCTCAGATGGTGTGATAGTCATTACATTTGCTCTGTTTTCCTGACTATTAATAAAATTGGGAATGGTAATTATAAATGAAAGGATAAATCCTATAAATTTTTTAGAAAACCCCATTAAAATGCTCTCTTTTAGATTTCTGACCAAGTAAAAGAGCGTCTATAGTTATTTAAAGAAAGGCGAATCCTTGCGCTGTGTTTCATAGCAGAGCTTGATCCACGAAGAGTTACGTTCTCCACGGTAGATACGGCATTCATCAATAATACAGTTGGAAAAGCCACTGGATCCAGTAAAGTCGCTTCCCAAAGCTGTATATTTTGAATTTGTACTATAGGTTTGGTGGTCTTCAAACTGAACAGTTCCGGTTGTGGTGGCTTTAACACCATCGATATAAATGTCAATCTGATTTGAGAAATAGTTGATTACACAACACAGGTGGTACCATTTGTTAAGCTCTAATGTGGCGGTAGTTGTTACTTTCTTGTCTGGGTTAACCGGTGTATCCAGCGCATTTCCTCCAGCCTTAACCCTGCCGTTGGTATCAATGGATACAAAGAGCCTGCTATACTGCTCGTCACCGCCGGAAATCTGAATGATATTGCAGTCGTATGATTTAAGATAGACCCATGTGAATAGCGTGACACGCTGGATATTGTTTATATAGTTGATATCCTGGCCGATATCTATCCAGTCGTTAACACCGTCGAACATTTGCCCGTTGGCAATATATCCCTTAAAAGGTAAGGGATCATAATCCGAAACCTTAAGCCCATTATATTGATGCGCCGTTGCATCGTAGACAATAGTGCCGCTGCCTTCATTAAGGTGCCATGTACTTGCATAGCCGTAATCCCGGTTAAACACTTTTTGAGGGGCCTGGATATCCGGAAGTGAAGCACCATAACCTAATCTTATATTCTGAGTGTTCTTGTTACCGAAAATGATTGGTATACTTACCCAAATTTCAGCGGTTTTCGGTGATGAGGCCGTGTCCCATTTCTCTATTTCATAGTCCAGCGTATCATTGTTTTCGTTTAATAATCTTATCGAACCGGGTAGTTTTGTATAGGCAAATATTAGTGAATCTTCCTGATTTTCACTGTTTAAACGGATCAGAAGCGGGAAACTCGGACCGATATCGTCAATGATATTAGCACCTTCCGAGGTTGTGTTAAACACAATTTTTTTCATTCCATAAAAAGCGAACGGATCGACAAATGGCGAGTCATTTGCAAGCGTAATAGTGTTGGGGTAAACATATATAGTATCTATATAAACCTCAGGACTTTGAGTAAAAGATATATGGATAACATACATTTGTGGTGGTAAGCCTGTGATCTCAAAGGCCTCTTCAGGGGCTAATGTCTGGAATAAATCCATGCCGTAAAATTGTATTATCATATTATCCGTACTGTTTAATCCACCGCGATACTTACCCGAGAAGCTGCCTGTCTGTTCCATAGTAAGCTCATCCAGATCAAGCATAACAGTATCATCGTCAGCTCTGCTCAGTAACGTTATCGGCAATGCGATCTCTCTAACAACAACACCTTCGGAGGAGTCTTGGTTTATTGCACTTATTGAATAGGTTGCTGCTTCGGGATTTTGAAAATAAAAGGTAAAACGGCCCAGGTCATCCGTTGTGGTATCTTTACACTTTTTTGCGTCGTACGGTTCACCCGGATTATATAGATAATCCTGAGGTCTGATCTGAACAGGTACATTTTTCGCGGGTTCACCATCTTCCGTTAGTATCACTGCAGTTATTCCATTGGTCGTTTCAGTGGTTGTGCCTCCAGCCATCGGGTTTATCGAACATGAAAGGTATAGGGCAGCAGGCATTACCAGCGCAAACATCAGTAATAGCTGTTTTGGGATTCTGTATTCCATTCCGGTTTTCATATGCCTATTTAATCCTTATTATCATTACTGCCATTTTTCTTCTTCTGTATGGCACTGAGAGGGATAAGCTGCATATTTAACTGGTAGAGCCTGTCGGTTTGATCCTCCTGTATTGAGTCCACCCTTTTAATGATTGACGCCCGGCATTCCCGAATAATCTCTTTCATATCCTCAAAGCATTCATCATTTATTGACATGGTAATGGAAGATATATCACGCAACTCCTTCGGGTCCCTCTCTATTGAGGAAGCTGACATCTGGATGGTCTCTTTTTGATATGCTGAGATGGCTATATCCTGCCATTTTTCTCCGGTAGTAACATGGGCATCGGTAACACTGTAGCTCCCGTCTTTTTTCTTTATAACAAATTTCAGTTTCTTTAGCAGGGCTATTGCCTTTTTTGCCTGGGGTACGGTTACAGGAGGATTTAATTTTGATGCCAACTCCTTGTAGTTTCCCTTGAACTTGTAAACATCAAGCAGCGATCGCATTGCAACATAATACCACTTTTGAAAATATTCGTACTGTTCTCTCGTTATTGTTGATGAGCGATACCCTTTTAAGTGAAGGAGTGCTTCAAAATAGAGCCTGCTCTGTTCTTTTGAGCGGGCTTTTTCAAAGTGTATCAGGGTTTCGAAATACTGGGCTTCCCGTTTGCTGAATTTGCAGAATGTAATGAAATTCTCAATAGCATTATCAGCAACATGACGTTTCCCAGACAGAATCTTTACCAGAAGGCTGTGGTCCATTTTAAGCTTGTTGGCCATATATCGATACGAGAAGAAGGTCTCGCTTTTTTTTCTCGAGTCATAGTAGTCACGTAAAAAATTACGATAGTCAAGATAATTAAAAATGTTATCCATAATGTTATAAATATAATTAAAGGTTATTTTATTAACAACTTTAATTCGGGGACAAATACCTGGCAATATTTAATAGAAATTACTATTTCCTTTCTTCCCTGAATGTTTAATTAATCAACCGCATATATTATCCAATCCCCTACCATAATTATACACCATTTTGATAGGATGTGTATATAAAAATGAATAATTATAAATAAAATGGGGACAAGATTGACCCCGCTTATTATAAATTTATTACAATTTTCAATTTTATTTTGTTTATATTAATCATAGGGCAGCTTA
>JAUXBV010000236.1 GCA_030619215.1 Fibrobacterota bacterium
GCTCCTATAATGAACACTTGCAACTTTACCTTGTGCTTTAGTATAATATAATTTTAAAAGAGAGTGGTGATATAGCAGCGTTTCCAAGGCACACAAATTAAAGTACTATTAGTTTACATTTATCAATGTGTAACATTAAGGAGAATAAAATGAGACCCATACTTTTGATAGCTATTATAAGTGCTTTGTTTATCTTTTCATGCAAGCCAAAAAAAACAACCACCATAAGTTACCCGGAGAAGTTTGAAGGACTGACACAGTTAGTGCTGGCCTCCGAGACAAAAACGCTTGTCTTCTCTGAAACATCCGTGCAGAAGGTTTTAGGCTTTAAATTAGGCAGTGCAGAGATAAAGGTTACCGCGAGCGTGACATTCGATTTCTACGTTGACTTTGACAAAGACGGCTACAAAATGTCTTTCAGCAGCACCGGTGATACCCTTACCTTCAATTCACCTCTCCTCCGGGTGAAAAAACCGGTTATCAACAGTTCAAATGTAACCTATCCTGAAAAAAGCTTTTTCATTAATGAGCAGGAAAAGGCAGTTGAAAAACTTGAATCGCTTACTGATGAATTTATTGATGACGGGGAGGAATTGCTTCATGAGCCCCATGTTATCGATAAATGTAGGGAAATGCTTATCAAGTATCTCATGGGACTGTGCAAGGAAATGGGCTACCCGTTAAAACTGATAATCGTTGAATTCCCGGAAATTGCTACTTAGTGTCTGTCCGGAAACTGAGTTTTTTAGAGTCATTCCGGCATTCTTTTGGCCGGAATCCATGCCTTAATTTGCCCCAAAAGATAGATTCCGGCCTAAAAGCATACCGGAATGACGGCAAATAGGTACTTTCCGGACGGACACTACTTGATTTTTATTTTTGTTAAATATCTCTCAGACTTCTGGCTGTTATATTCCAGTTGTAAGACTGCGAGGTAGGTTCCTCCTGCAACTATTCCACCGGTTTTATCTTTTAAATCCCACTGTGCAATCAAAGAAGGATTATTGCCATTTATTATCTCATGCAATGCAAAGACAATTTCATTTATTTTTTTCCCGAAGAGGTCATATATGAATATCGTTCCGTCACCTGCCTTATTGCCCGTATAAAAGAAATGTATGCAGCTTCCTTTAACCGACACATTACTTCTTGCAAAGAATCGCCGAGCACCCGAATTAATACTTTCATCAGACACCACCTCTGTAACAAGATCAAAGCTGGCAGTTATCGTATGGTTTTCCGTTACATTTTGAAATGTATAACTGGATATAATACCAGCAGAAACAGCATCAACCAACACATCAGCAATCTGATAACTCTGATTCGGGGTAATAACAAACTCGGGACTATTTTGACCCTGTGTAACAAATACCGGGCCTGCCGGTGTAATGGTACCGTTCGGTGTTTGAATCACGGTAATAGTACACTGAGGAAGCGGCTTTATGCTGTATGTCCCGGCATTGAGGGAAGGCAATGGTGAGATAAAAACATCCTCATCGGTATTAAGGGCAACAAGCGATGCATCAAAAAATTCAATTGCCACACTCTCACCCCAGGTAAGTTTCGAGGTAAAGGTAAAAAATCCGAGAAGGCCTGATGTCTGGGATGATGCAGAATCCTGAAGCGATCCCACCAGCTCAATCTTATCCCCCTGGTTATCATTAAAAAACATACCGCCATCAAGGATATTCTTCATACCATGACCGTCTTCGCTACAGCTAACGTATGTGTATTTGTTACTATCGACCTTGAGTCTGACCGAGAAGCTCTTCAGGTCTACCACACTGTCAACCCAGACGGCTACTTCGAAGTTCTGATTCAGCAGAGTATCGACATAGGTGCTCTCGACCTCCACGGTCGTTGGAACCATATCCATATAAAAAACTGCGTTTTCGTTTACACCTGCGAAAATACCGGTTATCACTAAAACAAGGCATAAACAAACTTTTTTTACCATCACCACGGTACCTTTCAATTTATGGATAGACTAATATTCCACTGTTTGTTATACTAAAGCACATGGTACAAATTTACCCAGTGCCCTTCAGGGTATTTGTATAACATTATGTCCCACAAAGGGATAATTCACACTAACAACTAAAGTTGCAAGTGTTCATTATAGGAGCGGACAGAACATTGCCATGTCCTGCCGCTCAACATACTGTTATTTCTCTTTCCTCCAACTGTCATTGAAAAGTGTGAAGTCTGACAGGTCAATTTCCTGGTCACCGCTACCATTGGGACTAACATCAAAGTTAACGTCCGCATTCCAACCAGGAGCATCATCATCTAAAAGCCAGAATTCGACAAAGATAGAGAAGTCGTCTATAAAAACTTTCCCGTCATTGTTGACATCGCCGAGGAGTATTGCCGGTAACTGATACACATAGCCGTCTTCATCTGTTATAATAGTAAACGGCAATTCTCCTATCGTTGTATTATATGCCATAGAAATACCGGTGTTACCATTTGTTATCAGGGGCATCCCGCCGCTGTTAACGGTATCCCTTGCTGTAAACTCAGCCGTACCGTTACCTTTATACCATCGCACATCGCCAAACGTATTACCTGCAACAAAATCTTTTATTCCGTCGCCGTCAAGGTCCATCATAAGTGGTGTTGCAGTATCACCGACATCCAGCGGCGATCCCCCCGGCAGTGTTACATCCTGCCGTGTACCCCAGGAACCGCTGCCGGTTGATATAGCCATTTTCAACATTCCATTCGCATAACCCAGAACCAGGTCAGGATAACCATCGCCGTTTACTTCAAAGAGATCGAAACCGGTCAGTTCATTTCCTGCAGAATAAAACGGTGTTTGGTCATCATCAGTTATATCCAAAGAGAACATTACGCCTGTATTCAAAGCAACAATCAGCTCTCGCTCTCCATCTGCACCGATGTCAGCGCAACGAATACATCTCACCCGCTCATCTCCCCCCAAGGGAAGCGTTACGGTTCTGTCCAACACCAATCCGTCGTTATCCAGGTAGTAATTAATATCGCCGTACACCTCTGCAACTACAAGGTCAACATCCTCATCACGGTCAATATCATCCATGACTGTTGAATTGGTTACGCCGTGATTTATCGGATCACCGTTTTTATCCTTAACCGTATCCTTTGCAGTAAATATAACCGGTATTGCATCTTTTAATATTATAGAAACGTTTGTATTTGCACCTGCACTTACTGTAACTGAAACTAATTCTGTCCTCTTCCCCAGTTCATGGGCACTGAGAATATGGATTCCAGGTTTTAAGCCATTAATAGGTCCGCTTCCATCCCGTGCTTTTGTCCCTTGCCAGCTATTTGTTGCGTGAATGTATACATCTGCTTCCGTGCTGAGACCACTGATGGTTATACTACCGGATTGGATAAAGTTCGCTGTTATTGTCATATCAGAAGTGACATTTGTAACGGTCAATGGATTTTCTGTACCGGTATAATCTCCTGTCCAATTATCAAAATGGTAATCTGCATCTGGTACTGCTTCTACCTCTGTACAGTTACCACCATGTTTAACTACCTGCACTAAGTTTCCAGTAATAGTGCCATTTTCTCCTGCAACAAAAGTTACGGTATGGGCGAAGTATGTCGCAAAACTCCAGACGTCAGACCAGGGACCGGTGCCTCCTGCGTTCGCAGCGCTCACGCGCCAGTAATAAGTAGTGGCGCTCGCTAACGGGCCGATAGGACTCGACGTACTTGTCAGCGCCGCATTGTCATAGATTATTCCGCTTAAAAAATCCGCCGCGGTTGCAACCTGTAAACGGTAAGTACTCGCGTCGCTCACCGCATTCCAGGATAGCGTGGGGCTCAAAGCAATATCCGTCGAAGCATTTGCGGGGGAAACAAGGGTCGGTGCTGCAGGAGGGAGGGGCAAGGTTGATTGATTGTTCGGGTTTCCGGTGGCGCTGTTCGTGTTATATGTAATGAGTACTCCGGTGCCATTATATTCGCACACCATGACCCGGTAGGCGGTGCCTGCTGCAAGTGCCGTAACCGCCACAGAAGTGCCGGTATCATTATACACGCAGTACCAGCCCGAGGTTCCGATCTGGGAACCAGAACCGAAGACCGTATTGGCGGTATACGCGGTATTGTTCACCGGCGCGGCGGTACCGCTGCTCGTCTGTTTCATAAATACTGCTCGCCTGCAGCCGTTTCCTTTTGTCCAGTATGCGCTCATCTGCGACGAACCTACTGCGGAAAAATCGATCGCGCTTGCCTGGGTGCCCGGCGCCTGCACCGTGCCGCTTATCGTTATATCGTCGAGACATACACCCCACCCGTAGGTTATGGTACCTTCGAACGCGATATAATATGCCGATGAAGGATCGGGCAGGGTGATCGTGCGCTGGGTCCAGGTATCGACCTTGTTTGTATACGAGTCGAGTTGGATCCATGAACCGGCTTCGGAGGTCTTGTAAAAGACCTTCAGCTTATCCTGATACTGGTTGTATCTTGCCTGCGTATGCCAGAATATCAATTGACAATTCGTCACAAATGAGAGATTGAGCGGAGGCGTTATCAATTTGTTGACTCGCGTCGAAGTGGTATTATAATTCGTCAGGGTTGCGTTAAATATCCCGGTATGCGCCGCAGGCGGAATGCTGTTGCTGTAACCGTCGCCATTATAATATTGCCACGCAGGTGTGCCGGTTTCTTCGGTCCAGCCGTCAGGTACCACACCGTTTTCAAACCCTTCACTGAACGGAAATGCCGTTACCGCTTCATATTTAGTGCATGTCCATGCATCCTTACCAATGGAATAGGTATTTGAGCCGGTCACAGACCATATCCGGTAAAAGTGCCATGAACCACTCGTAAGACCGGTATGACTGAAGAAGGTCTCACTGCCTGTGTACACTACCGTACCGCCGCCCGGCATGGCCTGACTTGACGTATAGGATGAACCGTTCGAAGGAGTGCCAAATGTCGGCGTGCTGTTCCAGACGATCATTACATCGTTATTACTGGCATTTTTCGTCCATGAAAGGTTAATCTGGCTTGTACCAGCCACGGTTGCGATAAAGTCAGACGGATTATTTACTTTAGCCGCGATATAGGCTTCTGTTTTGATCAGTGCCTGATAGGTATTCACGCGGCCCGTACCTAATTTTCCTATGTAGAGAGGGTTCTGCGTATAATTGTTATCGGCAGAGGCGAGCAGAAGGTCGCGTACGTCGTTGTTCGACAAAACTTTTGTTGGAGCAAGTGAAATAATCAGCGCAGTCACGCCGGAGACATGCGGGCACGCCATTGAGGTGCCCTGAATAAAGTTATACGTAGAGGTCGTGTAGGTGCTCAAAACGCCTTTTGGGTCTCCATCCTCAAACTGCTCGCCGCCGGGGGCGCTTATATCGACCCATGTATCAAAATTGGAGTAATAAGAGCGCTGGTCCTTGTTGTTCGTGGCGGCGACGGAGACGCACCCGGAATAGCAGCCAGGCCACCATAATCCGGAGGCGTTATCGTTTCCAGCAGCAAAAATGGTGATACCACCATTAAGAACACTCCCTCCGCCATTGGTGTTGAAGTAGTCGATCGCCACAAGTACCGATGTTTCATATACGCCCGAAACCGTATATCCCCAGCTATTCTGCGCAATAGCAACGCCGCTGTCTGCAGCATATTGGAAAGCTTGAGCAAAACCACCAGAAGATGTATTAGTAAAAACCTGACACGACATAAGTCTCACGCCATCTCCCGAACCTGATCCGCCTGCGATTCCGGATACGCCGATATTGTTGTTTGTCTGCGCAGCTATAGTACCGGCGACATGGGTTCCATGGCCATCAGGTATTATTGTTGAGTTGCCGTCAACAAAATTATATCCTCTACTGCGCCACATATTACCTGCAATATCCGGATGATCGTATTGAATACCACCATCAATAACAGCAA
>JAUXBV010000326.1 GCA_030619215.1 Fibrobacterota bacterium
ACCGGCAACGAACTTGTCTTTACCGGTGCCAATCAGGTATAACTTCGCATCAGGCACATCTTTCAGGACTTTGATGAATGCGTCCACCAGGACATTTATCCCATTTTCCACCGAGAGCCAGCCGATAAAAATTGCGGATGTTGGATCAATCTTCTCATTTGTCTCCTGCAGCTCTTTAAGGAAGTAATGATAGATCATCCTGACTTTATCCGAAGGAATACCATAATCAACCAGTCTTTTCTTTGAAGTTTCTGATAACACAATGTAGGTTTTGACCTTCTTATTGTAGTGATTAAAAATTGCCTTTCTTGCCAGGAAGAATATCTTTACTATAAAAACAGGGATTCTGGATACGATATCTTTTACACTGCCTTCCTTCATTTCACTCAAACATACGTAGCATTCCGAGCCATGATAATGCTCACAATTGCTGCCGTCGGGTTTTCTGATAAATGTCCTCGGGCAGAAAAGGAAATAATCGGCAACCGTATAGACAAAAGGAATATTAAGAAGAGAGCAGACAATAATAGAGGGCAGATAGAGATATTTACCGTTAATATGGACTATGTCCGGTTTCTGCTGTTTCAGCGTTTTATGCAGGTCCCCCAAAGCCCTCAGGTCAACGGGGAAATTACCGAGAACGACCTCGTATTTTTTCAGGGGCGTTTTAATTTCAAAGACATTGCTGTATTGACGGTTTTCATTCGCATCAAAAGTTGACGTAAGGAAGAAGGCTTCAACGCCTGCTTTTTTAAGCATATCGTGGAGGGTAACAGCGATGAGTTCTGCGCCGCTCCAGATTTTATGGTACCCAGGCAGGTGATCTGATACTATTGCTACTTTCAAATATTCAGTCTCTCGGCTAATTTAATATCGCTTTTGGAATTAATATTAACATATCGGTCACAGATAACGAAGGATTTTACCCGTCTGCCGTCATCAATAGCGCATTGAATCAGGTCAGGAAGCTCTTTCTCATTTCGCTCATGGTGTATCGGGGTGTATTGTATATAGTCAAATATTTTATTATTAAAGATGCAATCTCCCGTTCCCATAAATTGATTCAAAGGGTTTCGAGGTTTTTCAACCAGGCGAAAGATCTGATTTTCGTCGTTTTGTATCAACGTGTAGGTGCGTTTAATCATTTTCCTGTCTTTGACTAAAAGTACACCGCAAATAGCGAATGTTTTCTTTTTGGTTTTATTGTATTCGTCAATCATTGCCTGATGTTTCGGATTGATCAGTATTTCATCACCGAGAAGGAGCATAAAATCATCTTTACCAATGGTTTCTCCGGCGCATTCAATGGCGTGAACAAGCCCTTTCTGCTCATATTGAATGACATACCTGATACGTTTATCGTTATAGCGGTTGCCATAGTAGTTAATAATTTCTTCCGCTCTATAGCCTACAACAATAACAATTTCGTCCACCGTTGTTGAAGCTGCGCAGTCAAGGCTGAATTGAATGACCGGTCTGCCGGCAAAGGCCACCATGCACTTGTTTTTTTTCATTGACAAGGCATCAAGCCTCTTTCCCCTGCCACCAGCCAGAATTAAAGCTTTCATGGTACTATTATCCTTTGTTACTGAAAAGCCGTCTGTTTTCCTTTATCCAGTTAATTAACTTTTCTATTCCTTCCCCTGGTAAAATTTCCGGTTCCCAATGTAAATTCTTCCGGGCCTTGGAAATGTCACAGATAAAATATCTTAAATCACCGTGCCTGTCAGGCTCAAATTTAACATCAGGTTTTTCATTGTTAATTTCCTCTATAATATCAATACATTCCAAAAGAGAAATGGCAGTCTTCGTTCCTCCGCCGATATTATAAATACCGGGTTGTCTTGTCTCATAAAATGCATCAAATGCTCTGCATACATCTGTTGCATAGATAATATCCCGAAGCTGTTTCCCTGTGCCGAAGATTGTCAACGGCCAGCCCAGAACGCTGCGGATTGAAAAGTTGGCCACCCAGCCATGATCTTCACCGCCGAGCTGCCTTATTCCGTATATCCCGGTCAGGCGGAAACTCGCTACTTCAACCTGGTAGGTATCGATGTAAGCCCTGGCATAATTATCACCCGCAGCTTTGGATGCATGCAATGGGGTTATTATTCCCTCCAGGGTAGGGTAGTCCTCATCAATGGCTGCCGGATCTCTCACGTATCTTCGCTCCTCTTCCTTCAGAGAGTTATTGATTTCATTACCGTACACGTGAATTGTTGCGCAACAGGCAACCGGTATTTTCAGTTTTCTGGCGGTCTCCAGAACATTAAACGTGCCGATTACATTTGATGTAATATCCAGGCGGGGATCTTCCCAGCTTATGGTCATTGCAGGCTGGGCTGCTGTGTGTATGATATAATCGCATTCCTGCGCATTATCCAGCAGCTCCTCAAAATCCCGGACGTCCGCTTTTTCCAGTTTAACACCGATTGACTTGAGATAATTCCAGTTGTAATCCCTGGCTTCATCAGCCATGTACCCGGTTCTTTTCAATTCATGTTTTGTCATGTTATCATACGAGATAACATCAGCTCCCTTCCGGATATAATACTCGCATACATGAGAGCCTAAAAAGCCGCAGCCTCCGGTTACTAATACTTTCATTTATACTCCTGTTTTATTTATAGATGTTTATGATTAGCTGAATTAAAACATACTTTTTTTTCTATTACAGGGAAAGATAAACAGCATTAAAAAAGATAGCTTATGGTATACGGGTAATGCTATTTACAAAACAGTTATAGTTAATAACAATTGAAATAACGGTATTGGCATTATATACTTATGGTATTAAGGAATATGATTGATGAGACGTATACCTCCAATTCACCCGTTACTGTTTTCACTCTATCCTGTACTTTTCCTTTATTCGGTTAATATTCATCGATTTCGGCTCTCAATGATTTTTTTTCCTTTATTAATCATTACGGGTGTTCTTTTTATTTTGTGGGGCGTTTTACACTGCATCTTCCGGGATAATGAAAAAGCGGCGCTGCTTCTTTCTGTAAATGTATTCGTATTTTTCTCCTATGGCTACGCCTGTGAGTTGCTACGCAAGGTATACATCAGGATCGGCCCTCTCCACCTTGGCCATAATAGATTGTTATTTCTATTATGGATTCCACTGTTGATAATCGCGGTTTTTTACCTGTTCCGTTCAAAAAAGAGTTTGTCAATAGTAAACAGTTTGTTTACCTTTGTTTCCTGTGTGTTGATAATATTCCCTTTACTTAAAATCACACTATTTGGACTTACACATAAGAACATTGCAATAGAGAATAATAGCCCGGAAATTGACAAAATGGTGCTAAAGTACAATAAACAGAAAAAAAATAATACGCCTCCGGATATTTATTACATAATACTCGATAATTATCTTCGGTCGGATATACTCGAGGAAATTTATCATTATGACAACAGCAGCTTTTTAGATTTCCTTTCTCAAAAGGGTTTTTATATTGCTGAAAAAAGCCACAGCAATTACCTCTCAACCGAACAGTCACTCGCAACCTCATTAAATTTCGAATACCTGGATGAAATAATTTCACGCATGCCAAGAAAATCCCTGAACCGCCGCCCCTTGATTGAGATGCGTGCCAATGCAAAAATCATACAGTTTTTAAAAGGGGTGGGGTATTCGTATATATACCTTTCAAATGGCTTTGAATCCATTGAACCGAAATATGCAACCTACTTTCTAACTCCGGGCTGGACCTTTGGCGGACAATTTCTTAATGAGTTCCAGAACGGCTTGATGAACATGACACCGGTTGGCTATATACTGCGGCTCTTTCCCACAAATACCGCCAATTATTTTGAACAGTTCAGGAGACGAACCCGTTTTGCTTTTGATTTTCTAGAAGAAGCATACAAACATAAAGGGCCTAAATTTGTCTTTGCCCATATTATTACACCACATGATCCTATTGTGTTTGATGCTAATGGTAATGAACTTGACGATGTCTGGCTAAAGGATTTAAGGGGTAAAGATAATGAAGAGTTTATAAAAAGATACCTGGGTGAATTGCAATATGCCAACAACAGGGTAAAGAATGCTGTCGAAAAGATCCTCACCCATTCCATACACAAGCCGGTTATCATCATCCAGGCTGACCATGGCAACTCAATAATCGATCCTGTTGGAGAAATCCCTCCAAATGTTTACCTTCACCAGAAGTTTGCAATCTTGAATGCCTTTTACCTGCCGGGCAGTGACCACGCAGACCTATACCCGGGGATAACACCGGTGAATAGTTTCCGCGTTGTTCTCAATCACTGTTTTAAAACTGGATTACCGCTTCTTACGGATCAAATCTATTATTCCCGGTGGGAAACACCCTATAATGTTTATGATGTTACTGATTCGCTTACTGCTAGGGGACGGTTGTAGATTAGTAGTTTGTATCCATATTATTTTTCAACAAATTTTTACCATCATAGAGAGCACCTAAAAAAGCGTGAGGTTTTTGTGTGTAACAAATGTGGGATTCAACAACTTATAGCTTATTTTAAAAATTGAACCGGATATTCTGCAACTGGATTATATTGTAAATATGAGAGGAGTAGCGGTGCATATTTTTTTAGTGAACAGTTCCAAAGGAGAAAACGATGAACAGGTTAGTAACTGTTATTCTGTTTTCTATTTTTTTTATAATCAGGGGATTTACTGCGGTTGTTTGGCAGCTTTAGTGTGATTGGTATCTATGATGTGTCCGGGAGATGTTTAAGAGTATTACCTGTAAATAAACAAACAGGAGCACAACGGATATTGCGGGATAGGCGTAATGCCCGGGGAATGAAATGCGTCCAGGGATGTTATATTGTGTGTTTACAAACAAATGAGCGGAGAATATCTGAGTGGTTTGTTCTTTCTTACTGAGTAAGATTAGCAAGAACTATATGAGAAGGAGCTTTAGCCCTTACCCTCTCTGGCACGGGGTGTCGCTAAATTAAAAGTTTCTATAGCGAGATGGGTGTACGAGTAAAATATCATACAATGTTTCACAAAGAGCTTGACAAATGCAATTACATTATATATATTAACCTGTTGA
>JAUXBV010000016.1 GCA_030619215.1 Fibrobacterota bacterium
ACGGATTTCCTTGACAGCAGTACAATAGGTATAATGGTAAGAATTGAAAAGGATTTTAAGGAGCGAAATGCATCTTTGTCATTAAGAAACCTCAAAAATAATATTATTGATCTATTTTCGGAAACCGGCCTGGATGTTCTGTTCACTATTGAATCGGATACGGGTGTTTCCGAGAAAGCGGTTGATATTTTTGAAGAGAGTATGGACATCCGTTTGGAAATCGAAACTGAAGTTAAAGAAGATGTTTGTATTTTTTATATGAGCGGTGTTATGAATCATCCTGAGGGCTCGCGTTATTTCAAGCAGCAATTTTTACTTACCATGGCTGAGCATAAGAAAATCCTACTTGATTTTGAAGAGCTTACTTTCTTTGACAGCTTGAGCGTGAGCGTTGTCCTCAGCATGAATAAACTGCTGAAGGAAACCGGCGGCACCCTCAGGTTCTGCAGCGCCAACTATATTGTAAACGACCTGTTTACAACCCTCAATATAGATAAAATTATTCCTATTTATGAAACTGTCGAAGCTGCTTTGGCCGGGTGGGATTAATATATTGATTCTTAGAACGATAGGCTCATAGAATCAGTTATACCAATTTTTGATAGAGGACATTATTTTTAAGAATTGGTATAATTTTATATTAGCCTGTTTCAAGTTATGCTAAAATGAGAAATACAACCGTAGCATTAAAATCAATCGGCTGCAGGACGAATCAGGAAGAGATGGCTTCCCTCAGTGCTGCGCTGAGGGCCGAAGGCTACTCTTTAGTAAAAAACAGCAGTAGTGCCGATATTATTATAATCAACACCTGCTCTGTAACAGGACATACAGAGTCAAAAACAAAGAGGCTTATAAAATCATTGGCAAAAAATTCTTCAGGTGCAAAGATAATGGTTACCGGCTGTTTAGCACAGCAGGTTCCTGAGGAATTGATACGAACCCGGGGGGTATGCTGGGTGGTAGGCAATGCATACAAGAAGGATATACCGGCGATTCTTAACAATAAAAATGGAGGCCTCCACCATTCGGCATTGACAAGAGAAAAAACACCGGTCGCCCTGTTTAATAATTATCCTTTAACACCCAATGGCGAATGGAGAACACGATTCCCCGTTAAGATTCAGGAAGGGTGCGATTTTCGATGCAGCTACTGTATAGTACCGGTATTACGGGGGCCTTCCCGTTCGGTCAGCCGGTCCGATATCATAAAAACGTGTGAAATGTCCTTTAAAGCCGGCTATAAGGAGATTGTTTTAACAGGGACCCATATTGGCCAGTACGCTCAGGGAAAAAAATACGGGCTTATTGACCTGATGGATGATATCCTTGCTGTTGGACAGGATTTCAGACTACGCCTCAGTTCCCTTGACCCGAGAGACTGCAGCGATGAGCTTCTCAGGCGGATAGAAAATAACAAGCAGATATGCAAGCATATCCATATCAATGCACAGAGCTTTAGCCCGGAGGTTCTTAAAGGTATGAGCCGTGAATATGAAGAATACGATCTCCTTATCAGGCGACTGATCTCGTTTCACCAAAGATGCCCCAATGCGGGGATCGGGGGCGATTTTATTGTTGGGTTTCCCGGTGAGACTGAATCCATGTTCGAGTCAACACTCAAGACAGTTGAGCAGGTTGGCTTTAATTACGGACATGTTTTCAGGTACTCAAAACGACCCGGAACTACTGCGGCATGCATGGATAACCAGGTAAGCGAAAAAGAAAAGACCGGGCGCAGTAACCGGCTGAGGAAATGCCTTGGGGCAATGAGGCATGAGTTTATTGATAAACAGCTTGATACGGCTATCCATACCATTGTTGTTGAGCAGGAAAATCCCATAACGGGTATTACATCAAATTATATTCGTGTTGAGATTCCCCGCGCTCATGCCGGGAGAAATTCCTGGCAGAATGTGATATTAAAAAAATATTTGCCTGAAAAAAACCGCTGCGAAGCCGTTCTGTATACTAAGGAGAAATAACGATGGGGTTTACAAAAGAGGGCTATGAAAAATATCAGCGAATAATTGAAGATATAAGCAAATTACCCTCTTTGCCAGAAATAGCTACCAGGCTCATGGAGGTCGTTAATTCACCCGACACTTCGGCTGATGATGCTGCTTCACTGATAGAAAAGGATCCTGCATTAACCAGTACATTGTTGAGGATGGCCAACAGCGCATTTTACGGTATGCCGCGAACGGTTTCGTCTGTATCCAGTGCGGTTGTTATTCTTGGTTTTAACACCATTCGTTCCATAGTGCTCAGCGCTTCTATTTTAAAGGTATTTTCTTCCAGGATGGGTGTAGAGCAATTCAAACATCAGCGTTTCTGGCGGCATTCAATACTGTGCGCTATCGGGGCAAAGCTGATTGCAAAGCAGCTTATGCATACCCTGATGCTCGATCCGGAGAGTGCGTTCTGTGCGGGTATTCTTCATGATATAGGCAAACTTATTTTTGAACAATATGTTCCCGGAGAATTTTCAAAGGCCTGTAACCATGCTGTTGAGAATAAAATGTCTCTTGTTAAGGCTGAAAAGGAAGTGATGGGAATAACCCATGCAGAGATCGGCAACTTCATAGCGGACAAGTGGGCATTACCCCTGGACCTGGAAAATGCACTGGTCTATCATCATAACCCCGGAGGTACTGATAAGCCTTCGGCCTTTGTGGCGGCAGTACACTGTGCGGATCAGATGGCACATAAGGCCGGCGCCGACCTGTGGGATAATGAGGAGATCGAGCCTGAGTGGGATGGCGCCTATTCAACATTAGGTATTGTCGAGGACGATTTTAATACCTGCCTGGACGAGCTGAGAAAAAATATTGATAAACCTACAGAGTTTTTGGCAATGGTCAATTATGCAGAATGAAGTAACTCCCGATTCAATTGATTTAATTGTAAAAAAGATTAACAGCCTGCCGAGCCTTTCTCCGGTAGTGCAGAAGATAGGCTCGGTAATATCTGATCCTGATGTATCGGCTTCGGATATCGTTAATGTGCTGAAGATGGATCCGGCTATTGCAGGTAAGGTGCTGCGGCTTGCCAATTCAGCCTATATCGGTATACCCCGCACCGTTTCTTCCCTGCAGAATGCAGTGGTTATCCTGGGTCAGCGACGAATTCATTATCTTGTCATTGCAGCGTCAACGTTGTCTTCGTTTAAACCGGGCAGCTCCTTACCCTTTGACAAGTTACGATACTGGAAACACTCTTTAACTTCCGCCATGGTCAGTGAATCCATCGCAAAGCATGTTAAAAGATATGGCTCTATCGAAGCAGAGGAGGTTTTTTGCGCAGGCCTGTTGCATGATATCGGCAAGCTTGTCCTGGGCGTTTATTTTCCCGACCCAATTGCTGTTGGTTATAAGAAAGCACTGGAAAATGAAACGCCGCTTTTCCGCAATGAGGAGAAAGATGCAACCCATATGAGAGTCGGCTATCTGGTTGCAGAGCAATGGAATTTCCCCCCATCCCTTGCAAATGCTATAAGATTTCATCATATGCCGGCCCGTGCAGAGCGATCCCTGAAATTAGTTGCAATTGTCCACGTTGCCGATATAATGGTACATCTGATAGGATTTAATACTGTTATTAAAGAAACAGTGCCGGAAATTGACGAAAGGGCTCTGGAACGAATAGGGTTAGGGCCGGAACGTTTGAGAGTGATTGCAGATAATGCTATACAGGATGAGAAACGGATTGAATCTATGATAGATTTCTTTTCGTGATGGATTTTTATCTTATATGTCATTGCGAATCCGGTATAATCTATTAATATTAAGAGGATTAATAATTCCATGAACATTTTTTCCCGTTTAAAAGACGGCCTCTCGAAAACAAGAATGCAGATAACATCGATTGTTGCAGGTGAAGACGAGTTTGATGACAGTTTTTATGAAACACTTGAAGATGCACTGGTTTCTGCTGATATAGGACTCGATTTATCCCTGGAAATAATTGACTATTTAAAAGAGAAAGTAAAAACCGGTAACATTAAATCGGTTAGTGAAGCATATTCCCTTTTAAAGCAGATCATTGTGGAGGATTTACAAGTTGTAAAGGAGCCGGATGAATTTCCGCCCAGGCCGTGGGTGATCCTTGTTGTGGGTGTTAATGGAACCGGTAAAACCACCACCATCGGAAAGATTGCGCAGGAATACCGTGAGGAAGGGAAAAATGTCCTGATCGGAGCTGCCGATACTTTTCGTGCAGGTGCAATTGAGCAATTGCAGATATGGGCACAGAGAACAGGCTCTGACTTTGTTTCCCAGCATGAAGGTGCCGATGCTGCATCCGTTGCTTATGACGCATTGGAAGCGGCGAAATCCCGTAATACCGATGTGGTGATTCTTGACACAGCAGGAAGACTGCACAGCAAAACCAACCTTATGAATGAGCTGGAAAAGATAGTCCGCGTTTTAAAAAATAATACGCCTCATACCCCAAATGAGATTCTTCTTGTCATTGATGCGACAACGGGGCAGAATGCAATAAAGCAGACTGAGGCATTTCATAAAATACTTGGACTGACCGGCCTTATTATTACCAAGCTTGACGGAACCGCAAAGGGAGGCATCGCTGTTGCCTTAACAAAAAAATTCAGAATCCCTATCAGAAAGATAGGGGTGGGGGAGGGATTAAAAGATTTACAAACCTTTGATCCTGAAATGTATGTTGAAGCTATGCTGGGAGATATTGACAGCAGCTAGAATAGCAATTCATAAAAAGCATTATCCCCTGCGTCGCTGCGCTTTGCTGGGCTATAGCAACTCCGCTGGGTTTGTAACGGTATTTACGAAACGCAATACAAGCCTTACTTAATGACCGTTATCTTGCTGCTTATAACACCGCTCTTTGCAGTTTCCATTCTGCAGATATACATACCGGAAACAATACCTTTATTCTTAAATTCGAGGATGTGTTTTCCCTGTATCATAAACCCGTTAAAAACCCTGCCAATAACTTTACCCTTCATATCAAAAATATGCACCTTGACATCCTGGCCTGCAGGGAGGTAAAAAGATATCATTGTGGCTATCCGGTGTGGATTGGGGTATGTTTTCAGGAATAATTTATTCGATTTATTCTCTATTGTCTCATCAGCGCTTTGAATGGTAAGGGCTTTTATAACTTCCCTGATTGATACTATGGCAGCCTCCTTTGCCTGAGCATAGGAGATAGCGGAGTCGCCAACATGTATGAATCCTGCCATCTGGCAGTGATAAGGATCGTTTGCAGAGTCATGCTGTGCCTGGTACCACATACCAAGGTATGCAATATATTCACATAGAAAGGACTGTGGGTTACCGTTCCAGTCTATGTAAGCATAAACATCCGTCTCATTATTTACCGCGTCTGCAACGTCCTGAACCGGAATTGTTGCCTGCCGTTCTGTGTTTGGCTGAACTGTGCTGTCCGGCGGACGGGGCGTCGGCTGGTAGGGGGTTTCATAATCGTTTTGCCACGTATAAAGGTTTCGTGCATTATATTCAATTTCCCATGTCGCAGGCCTGGCAGCTCCAAAACTCAAAATAGCTATGGGGTGAAGCGAATCGGTAAGGTGCCAGAAATCCTCCCATGTGTCCTGGTAATCAACTTCAAACCATCCGGTGTACGTTCCCGGCTCCGGGAAGAATGAGTATACGTCAACGCCCATGCCTTCCCAGTTTTCACCTTGCCATCCGTCGGGATTTAAAAACGAGTCTGTGCAGAATTCTGCAATCATCTGGCCTGTAGGATTCCAGTAGCCGGTAAGCATTACCCTGGGAAGATCAGCTTCCGCCCCTTCAGCAATGTTAATAATAAATATTAACAGGCATATATTAAACAACATAGTCTTTTTTATCATGTTATCGCCCTACATTTTATTTTAATTTACTAATCCCTTTTAAAGTTCCAAACCATATATTTCCATTTAAATCTGCAGCTATTGCAGATACGATATTTGAGCCCAACCCGCTCGAAACATCATATTTTGTCCAGCTCTTTCCGTCAAATTTACTTACGCCATTACCGGAACGGCTGCCGTCACCGCACCATACATTTCCTTCTGCATCTATCGCAATTACGGAAACAAGGTCAGATGCCAGGCCGTTTGAAACACTATATGAGATCCAGCTCTTTCCGTTGAATTTACATACACCCTTATTAGTCCCGCACCATATATTTCCTTTTAAGTCTATCGCTACAGTTCTAACAGTATTAGACGCTAAGCCGTTGGAAGCATCATAGGTTGTCCAGCTCTTCCCGTCAAATTTACTGACGCCCCTGTTCGTCCCAAACCACTTATTTCCTTTTTGATCTATCGCTATTGCCCATACAAAGTTATCAGCCAATCCCCTGGAAGTATCAAAGGTTGTCCATTTTTCGCCGTCAAATTTACTGACGCCACCATACTCGGTTCCGAGCCATTTATTCCCCTCAGAATCTATGGCTATTGACCGGACATAGTTATTCGCCAGCCCTTCAGAGGTTCTATAGCTGGCCCATGTCTTTCCATCAAATTTGCTTACACCATTCTCCGTACCAAACCATTTATTTCCCTCTGAATCAATAGCAACAGCCCAGACAAATTCACCGGCAAGGCCGTCCTTCGCAGTATACGTTTTTATATTTTTCCCAAGGGAATTTCTGGTTTCTACACCGCCATCCGTGCCGATCCAGACCGTATTACCCTCTATCGCCATGCACCTGATTCGCTTTGTATTTGTATAGTTTACAAATCTGGACTCCGAATAAATTACGGAAAAAAATGAAAGCAATAAAACAGGAAGAAAGAATTTTCTCTTCACAGAACCTCCTGAAAGAATTGTAATGGTGAGATTTTGTCCCCTATTTAATAAATTTAATTTAATTTTCTTTAAAATAGGATATAAATTCTATAATATTTGAAATCAAAGAGAAATTTCTAAAACTATAAGTTGTTAAAATGTTAATAATATCTATCTTCAAAATGTAAGCTATCAACGCTTTCTAAAAGTTTTTTGCTTTGTGTATTTATAAATTGAAAATATATATCACTTTATTCAGATAACCTCATGTAATTTCAACTTTATAGTTCTATAAATTAATATCTACATATACATATATCATATACCAAACCCCACTCTCCAATTCAACACATTTAAAACAGGAAATCAGAATTGGTTATACAAATAAAAAAAACCGCCCTCTTACGAGAACGGTTTTTTAGGAGGATTTTGAAGATTATTTTTTAAGCACTTGGTCTTAAACTTATAACTTCAAACTCCGGTATCCTCTCGAATACCGAAAAAAAACTATAGTTGGAGGGGTTTTCCAACACTTGGTCAATTTAATTGTACCAACAATTGGAAAAAAAGTCAACCCTTATTTAATTTTTTTTTTAATTTATTTTTTTGGTCATTTTTTGGCGCAAATCTGCAATCCGGGGAATAATGTTTTATAGTATTGCATTTTATTTTGATTGATTGGATAATTAATACGGTGTAAGATCAAAGGACTCATTATTGAGGAAAGAATATTTACAATTAATTTCCATGCTATTTTCCCCTTGTCTACTTCCATCTCTGAAAGGAGAGGGAGTGGGATTAGAGAGATGCCATGCTTCAGCGTGACAGGAGGGTTTGCAAAAGATTGGTTAAATTAGAATTCAAATTACAATTGGAGGAAAAGTGAAAAATCCTTTGTGGGCTTATATTTTCGGGCCGCCAAAAGAAAAGCAGTCTATGATCGAGCTTTTAAAGGAGCTTCCTGTTTTTGACGGGTTTTCAGATAGGGAGCTGGTGACTATTGAGCGGATAATACACCAGCGCCGTTACAATGCCGGTGAAATGGTTTTTGGCGAAGATATGCTCGGGGCAGGGATGTACATTGTAAAAGAGGGTGAGGTTGCAATTACAAAGAAGATTGATGAAGATAAAGAGATTGAACTGGCGTTGATCGGAGAGCGCAATTTTTTTGGAGAGATGGCGCTTATTGATGAGATGCCCCGGAGTGCAAGTGCAAAGGCGAACAAGGACACCATTTTATTCGCATTGTGTAAGCCTGACCTGGAGAATATGATGGAGCGCAACCCGAAGGTGGCTGCTACAATTATTACCAATATTGCCAGGCTTGTCTGCAAGCGGCTGGTACAGGCAAATGAAAACCTTGAGGTCCTCGAAAAAAAACTAAGTAGTAAGGAAGGTTCCAGTGATAAGTAATGTTAAAAAATCATCACACCTTGTTGTGAAGTTCGGTTACTTCGGGCTTGTTATTTTTGTTATTATATCGCTGCTTTACTTTTTCAAGCTTCTCTTTGCGCCTCTTATTGCATCGGTACTGCTTACCCTTCTACTTGATCCAATTGTCAAGCGCCTGGAGACAGCGGGATTTAAAAGATTATATGTTATCCTGGGCATTTATGTTTTTATAGTGATTATTGCAGTCGGTACCGTTGTTTTTGTTGTGCCGAAACTGGTGAACGAGGCTCAGACCTTTGCCAATGACCTGCCGCAATATAAAACAATGGTGAAGAAAAGCGTTATGGAGTTTCAGAAGGCAATTGAGAAAAAGTTTCCTGATATTGAAATACCGGATTTTATGACTGCGGTAAAGGAAAGAATTCCCGGGCGGGGAGGGGTGGATATTGATGCGTTGATAGGACACCTTTCCAGCTTTTTTGCAATACTGTCTCTGGTTGTGATTGTTCCTATTGTCACGTTTTTCTTCCTTGCTGATGGACACCTTATTCTAAAAGCGTTCCTGAGAATAATTCCGAACAGCTATTTTGAAATGTCGGCTCTTCTCATACACCGCGTAACCTCTTCGTTGAAATTATTTATTCGTGGGCAGATGATCGTTGCCGCGGCAGTCGGCGTATTGACCGCTATTGGTATGGCGTGTATCGGGCTGCCATACTTTCTTGTCATCGGGATAATCGCAGGCCTTGGGAACTTTATACCCTATCTGGGGCCGATTATCGGTTTTATACCAGCACTGTTGGTTGTTGCGATGCAACCCGAAGGGCTTGCAGTTTGGCCTGTCCTGAAGATAGTTATTGTTTTCGCATTTGTTCAGGTTGTAGAGGGAACATTTGTTTCACCTATAGCTGTGGGGAAGAGCGTTAACCTTCATCCTCTTGTGGTTATTATTGGCGTTACCATAGGCGGCCAGCTTGGCGGTGTTTTAGGTATGCTTATTGCCGTTCCACTGATCAGTATCGTTAAGGTAACCTTTGAAGTTCTCTATTCTTACCTGAAGAGTTATTCGATAATATAATTTGCTACTATTCAGGTATAGTTTTTAATAATGTCATTGCTTCGCTTCGGTCGCAATGACACTGAGAAAGTCAAATCACCTGAATATTCACAAATTTAATTTTATTAATTTACGAATAATTACTTCTCGCCCGGATGATAAAGCCTGGTAACTTTTTCTTCAACAAATAGGGAAATACCGGATATTGACTTTTCAATTCTGAGAAGCTGCACGCATAAACTGATTAAAAAAAGAAAAATTATCGTTGAAAGAGCTACAATGATATACAGTAACATAATGTATCCTTTTAAAGATTTATTTTTCTTACAATGCCCCTGACGGGCTCATATTTGGAAAGCGGCTCTTGCCGCGTTTATAATTTTCGTATCCTGCTTTTGCTATCATTGCTGCATTGTCGGTACACAGTGCCTGTGAAGGAAAAAATACATTATCACCGAAAATAGATTGTAATTCACTGCGCAGATATTTGTTGCATGCTACACCACCGACACAGGCGATACGGCTCATCCCGTACTTCCCTGATGCAGCTACAGTATTCCTGGTAAGTGAATCCACAACCGCTTTTTGAAATGAAAAGCAGATGAGCGGTTTGTTCTTATTGATAAATTCAGCGTCATGATCCTCTAAAAAGTATTTCACAGCGGTTTTTAATCCACTGAAGCTGAAGTCAATACCGTTTGTTGATAAACGGGCAACAGGGAATGGAATGATTTTTTCTGTTTTGTTTTTAAGAGCCTGCTTCTCGATATCTGCTCCGGCAGGGTAGGGGAACCCAAGCAGCTTGCCGATCTTGTCAAATGCTTCTCCTGCCGCATCATCAATGGTGCGCCCCAGGCATTCGTATGATCCGAAATCTGTTACTTTATAGATTGCAGTATGTCCGCCGGATACCACAAGCGCAAGGAACGGGAATGCCAATTGCTTATTTTCAAGCAGCACCGAAGCAATATGCCCTTCAAGATGATTGACGCCGGTAATGGGTACCTTATAACTGCAATGGAGCCCGAGGGCGAAGCTGATACCCACGAGCAGTGCCCCGGCAAGGCCCGGACTGTCGGTAACTGCAAGCAAATCGATATCAGCCGGAGTGATGCGGTTTTCATCAAGCACCGACCGGCACAAGCGGTCTATCTTTTGGATGTGCGCCCTGGAAGCAATCTCAGGGACAACGCCGCCATATTTGGAGTGTACTTTCTGTGTATAGATTTTATTTGAGGCAATCCTGCCATTATTAAGCAGTGCGATGGATGTCTCATCGCATGAAGATTCAAGACCCAGAACGAACATACAATCTGCTATTCTCTTTTAATAAGGGTACAAAGGGCAGGGTCATTATTCAGAACCGGTTCCAATTCTTTACTGCAGTTAACAAATGAGAGTATTCCATTTTGCATTTCAACAGTCTGATTAATTTTTCGCAGATATTCTATCTCTTTTTCATACAAAAACATGATATTTTTAAAATCGATATTTACATGAAGGCCTTTTGTTTCTTCAAGTGACTTGATAATCGTCCTCCAGAGCGCCCTGAAGTCGGCGTCCTTGCCGGATTGCGAATACAGGGGGATCGTCACACTTTTTTGTTCCATTTGTTCGGATGCCGCATCAGTTTGTTGCTCTTCTACTACGTCAAGCACGTCTCCGTCGTTACCTGTAAAGACAGTTGCTATTTCATGAGGAGGGCCTTTGCCCATGTCCAGCGTCTCCTGTTCCATATGCGACTGCTCTCCTGTGCTGACATACCCGCTCCGAATATTTCGAACCACTTCAATTTGCTGGTTATTTTCTTGCGTTTGATATTGCCCCTGAGGACCAGGAGAGATTCTGGCATTGGATTCGGCCAATCCTTTTTTTAGAGTGTCGAATTCCTTTTCCTTTTTATCTATTTCTGTCTGCAGTTGGTTAATGGCTGAAGAGGTTGAGGCCAGGTTAATCAAGTTTATAATACTCAAAATTATACCGAGTAAACCTATGGAACCTACTCCAATATATATAATCATTATCGTTGAAAAGCTCATCACATATCTCCAGACTTTACGATAAGAATATAAATCCAAAAGAGCCTGGTGGCAAAATAATGTTTGTAAAAGAGCATAATAGGGGGACTATGAAGAATTGCCGGATTCGGGCATTTTTGTATAATATAAGGATATATTAAATAAAGCCTTGCAATTACTTGTTTTTATACGTTTTACCTCTATTTTGCTATGTTGTTGATTTTAAAATAGTAAGAGGTGGTTAGTAAATACTGGCATATAAATAGCTTCAATAATAAACACTTATTAAATTATGTATTAACTAAAGAAGGAAAGTATGTTTAATACACTTGTGATAGATGATAACTTTGACACCCGCACAACGTTTAAAAGGGCTTTAAACCGTCTGGGATGCGATGTGAAGGAAGCTGAGACCGCAGAAAATGGGATATCTCAGCTTACCTCAATGTTCTACCATGTGGTGTTTGCTGCCTTATGTGTTAAAAATTTAGGCGCCCGGGGAATAGCACGATGGGTTAAAAGTAATAGCCCGAATACTAAATTTTTTATAATTACAAGTTGGAAAGGGCAACTGGAAGAGAACATCCTTGCCATTGAAGGAATTCACGGGGTGATCCATAAGCCCCTGCTATTTGCTGAGATTAGAGATATATTACTTGATCAGCTTGGATGAAATTATATTAATTACTAATAAATAGGGAAAATTAATTTTTTAAAAAAAGTATTTTTTTTTAGCGTTTTCCCTGATTTTTTGTTATATTTAGAATAAGCACATTTATTCTAACCTGGTGAAGGTTATATAATGAAATGTTTTAATAAAATATTACTGAGTATTTTTTGTATTGCATTGCTTAATGTTTATGCAGGAAACTCGGGGAATAACAATACAAATACACAAAAACAAGATACGGTTAAAACAACGGTAAATACTGAGGATAAAAAGACTAACGTTAAAACACCAACCGCAAGTAGAGGAATCACCCCTACTAAAACAAACTGGTCTAAAATAAAAGATTTGTTTTTGTAGTATTATTAAATAGTAAACAATGTATAGGGGAGTTGACAAATGTCAATTCCCCTTTTTTGTTGACACACAGCGAAAAATATTTTCGCAGCTCAAACAATATCTACCAGCGCCCCCTAAATCCCCCGGGATTTAGGGGGCGCGTCTGTCACCGATTAACGGAAGCTAATTAATAAACTCCAGCAAGATTTTGAATGCTGAACCGGAATCCGGTATTTTTTACTTGATTGAAGAATACAAAAAATCAACAGCCTCATTCTTTGCGCTTTGTTATTACTACTGTAGAAAAATGGCTTATAATAATACAAAAAAGAAATACATCCGTATTAAACATATTGAGAAATATTCACCTGCTTATGCGGCAGGGATACGTGAGGGTGATTTTGTCACAGCCGTTAACGGAGAATCAATCGAAGACGAGCTGGATTTTAATTTTTTTTCCTCCCATGAAAAACTTGATATACAAATAAAAAGAAGAGATCGAATTGAAAATTATTTAATAAGCCGCAGGCCGGGAGAGTTCCTTGGCATTGAGTTTGCCGGGATGCCGATAAAGCGTTGTTTTAATCGATGCATATTCTGCTTTATTGATCAGCTGCCGGTAGGCTTGAGAAAGAGCCTCTACCTGAAAGATGAGGATTACCGTCACTCTTTTTTACATGGAAATTATATAACACTTACCGGAATAACTCAAAAGGAAATGAAAAAAATTATTCGACTTGGCCTGTCGCCGCTGTATATATCCGTTCATTCCACGGATCCGGCAGTCCGTATTCGAATGCTCAATAATAGCAGGGCAGGTTCAATTACCGCCCAACTCAGGGAGCTTGAAAGTGATGGCATTGCGTTTCATACCCAGATTGTGGTGTGTCCCCAAATAAATGATGGAAAAGTTTTAGAAAAAACAATTAATGACCTTTTAGCATTTAAAGACGGCCTCCTGTCCATTGCTGTTGTCCCCGTTGGCATTACCAAACACAGGAAGAAGAGCAGTCTGAAGCCTGTATCTGCCAGGGATGCACGTAAGATCTGCAGAATGGTTGATACAATAGGTGAGCGGAATAAAAAAAACACGGGAAGACGAAGGGTTTTTATTGCGGATGAGTTTTTATTAAAAGCCGGCCTTGACATTCCAGAAAGCAGCTACTATGAAGATTATCCCCAGATAGAGAATGGCGTCGGCTTAATATCGATACTTTTAAATGAATGGAAAGGAGTAAGGAAGAATTTGCGCAAGAAGATTGAAAAGGTAAAACGCACTACTACAAAGCCTTCTTCACTGAGAAAGAAGCGTTATTTACTTTTAACATCAGTCAGCGCTCAACCATTTGCTAGAGAAATCATATCCGAGCTTGGTAGATTGTTTGACAATGTGGATTTAACTGTTGAACCGGTGTTGAACAGGTTTCTGGGGGAAACAGTTACTGTTGCAGGACTTATCACCGCACATGATATTATACATACTGTAAAGAAATCTCAAAAGCAGTGGGATGCTGTCATTATCCCCGGGGTTATCCTTAACTACAGGGGGTATACCCTTGATGGTTTTTCAACTGCGCGTATTGCAAAGAACATCGGCACGGAAGTTAATGTGGCGAATAACATCCCGGGCCTCTATGATTTTATTTTAGAAAGTACTCATGAACAGAAGAGAAGATAAAAAAGAGATAAGACTCAACCGGTACCTTGCTCAATGCGGGCTCGGTTCCCGCAGGCATTGTGACGAATTAATTTCAGCGGGGAGGATCCTGGTTAATGGAAAAAGGGTTCTTCTACTGGGGGTGAAGGTAGATCCAGCTAAGGATAGAGTTGAATATAACGGGAAAAAGGTAAGAGAAATAAAAAAACTTGAGTACGTTGCGTATCATAAATCTAAAGGAACACTCGTTACTGCAAAGGATCCAAAGAAGAGAAAGACAATTTATGATGAAATAAAAAAAAGAGGCTATAATGCAGATCACTTAAAGTATATTGGTCGCCTTGACCGGGATTCTGAAGGCCTTCTCATATTGACCAATGATGGTGATATGATCCATGCTTTGACTCATCCGCGTTTTCATATTAAGAAGGTTTATCAGGTTAAAATCGACAGGGAATTAAAGCTGGAAGATGCAGAGGTGATGGTTAATACCGGTGTCATATCCGAAGGAGAGAGACTTCATGCCGGTGCAGTGAGGAGGGTTCTATCGAAAACTGATAAAGGAGATTTCCGGTATGAGATAGACCTGTATGAAGGAAAGAATCGGCAGATTCGACGTATCTTCAGTACACTTGGGTATGATGTATTGCGGCTGAAGCGTACGCAATTCAGCTCTATTAAATTAAGAAATTTGCCCAGGGGGATATTTCGCGCTTTGGATGAGCGTGAAATAAAAGCACTTAAAAACAGGGGATATCAAAGGAAAAAATAATTATATTAAATTATAGTTACTACTCAGGTATAGTTTTTAATAATGTCATTGCGAGCGAAGCGA
>JAUXBV010000317.1 GCA_030619215.1 Fibrobacterota bacterium
TACGGCGGCGATGTGACGGTGATTATAGGTATAGGAAACAACGGGGTGTTAAAGGGAGTGCGGCTGGGGTCTAACAATGAAACGCCCTCACTCGGAAAACAAGCGGAGAAACCGTTCTTCACATCCCGATTTAATAAATTATCAACTAATGACAGCGTGTCTGATTCAGTGGATTCAATTAGCGGCGTAACAATAACATCCAATGCGGTAAAGAAAGCCGTACAAGCGGCCTGCAATCAATATAATAAACGCAAAGGAGGTGACGGCAAGTGAAAAAGCTTTTTAAAGAATTTACCAAGGGCCTCATCAAGGAAAATCCAATATTCGTGCTGGTGCTGGGAATGTGTCCTACCCTTGCGGTCACGACTTCTGCAGAAAACGGAATAGGCATGGGGCTTGCGGCTACGGTTGTTCTCCTGGGGTCTAACATAGTAATTTCAATGTTGAGGAAAATCATACCGGACAAGGTAAGAATTCCGGCATATATAACCGTAATTGCAGGATTTGTTACTGTAGTTCAACTGCTTTTAAAAGCATACTTGCCAGACTTGGACCAGGCGCTTGGTATCTTTATTCCGCTGATAGTTGTCAACTGCATTATTCTTGCGCGGGCTGAAATGTTCGCAAGCAAAAACAGTGTATTGAGTTCAATAGCGGATGCCGTTGGTATGGGCGTCGGATTTACCATTGCGTTATTCATAATCGGTTCAGTAAGAGAAATTCTCGGTGCGGGTCAAATATTCGGAATAGACATTACAGGCGGAGTTATTCCGCCCGCAACATCGTTTATATTACCGGCCGGAGGATTTTTGGTGCTTGGATTGCTTATGGGAGTTTTCAATAAAGTGACTAAAAAGAATCCATCGGAAAAATTCGATTGTGCCCATTGCCCGCTGCAATGCGGCGTTGACAAGGAGGTTGCCAAATGAAAACAATAATTTTTGTAATTATGGGAACCATACTCGTTGAGAATTTTGTTCTTCAGAAATTTCTGGGCATATGCCCCTTCCTCGGCGTGTCAAAGAAAATGGATTCGGCCGTTGGCATGAGCGGAGCCGTTGTCTTTGTTATGACTCTTGCAGCTGCTGTAACATGGGCGGTCAATGAATACCTGCTTATACCAAATGAATTGGAATTCCTGCGTACGATATCGTTTATACTGGTAGTGGCAGCTCTGGTGCAATTCGTGGAAATAATACTTAAGAGATTTATAAAACCATTATATAAGTCGCTGGGAATATACCTGCCGCTGATTACCACCAACTGTGCGGTTCTCGGCGTGGCACTTTTAAGCATACAAAGGTCATATGGATTCGGAATGTCCGTACTGTACGGATTTTCCGCAGGGCTCAGCTTTACGGTTGCACTAATACTATTTTCCGGAATCAGGGAACGGCTGGAAACGGCTTATGTTCCCGAGGCCTTCAAAGGATTGCCCATCGCACTTATTTCTGCGGCTTTCCTATCGCTGGCATTTATGGGATTCCAGGGACTATTTTCATTTTAACTGACTGGCAGGGAGAAGTATGGATTTAAGTTTAATTATAGCAGTTGCCTCAATTGGAGCACTCGGGTTGATTTTCGGAATCATCCTGGCCGTGGCTTCGAAGCTGTTTGCAGTCAAAAAAGATCCGATGGTAGAAGAGGTGCGCGAAGCACTTCCGGGAGCCAATTGCGGAGCCTGCGGATATTCGGGCTGTGATTTATATGCAGAAGCGGTTGCTGCAGGTGAATGTGAAATAAACCTGTGCACAGTCGGAGGAGAAACCTGCAATAAAGAGCTGGAACGTATTACCGGTAGAACAGCTGCCGAGGGTATCAGAAAAGTGGCCCGTGTATTATGCGGCGGTACACTGAATAACAGAAAAAAGAGTTACGACTACGAAGGACTTCAAACCTGTCTTGATATGAGTCAGATGTACAGTGGCGACAATGCATGTTCATTTGGTTGCCTTGGAGCGGGCGACTGTGAGAAAGCATGTCCTTTTGATGCCATACGAATGGTTGACGGCGTTGCCTTTATCCTTGAGGATAAATGTAAAAGCTGTGAAATCTGCGTAGGCGTATGTCCTAAGAATATAATCGAAATGGTACCTGAAAACGCAGCGGTTACTATAGTATGTTCAAATACCGATAAAGGCGCAATAGCCATGAAAGGCTGTGCGGTCGCCTGCATCGGGTGTAAAAAATGCGTCAAAGAGTGTCCGGTAGACGCAATAGAAGTAAACGATTTTCTTGCAGTAATTGATTATGATAAATGCATCAACTGCGGAAAATGTATAAATGTCTGCCCAACCAATGCAATTCTCAGATATAACAAAAAGAAAAAGAAAATTATTAGAAAACCTAAAGAATAAAAACGAGGCCTGACGGCCT
Organism: Fibrobacterota bacterium; assembly: GCA_030619215.1. Taxonomy (GTDB): domain Bacteria; phylum Fibrobacterota; class Chitinivibrionia; order Chitinivibrionales; family JANQEN01; genus JAUXBV01. The sequence continues at coordinate 2,377 of JAUXBV010000317.1, forward strand.
CTTTTTTTGTATATAAACAACAAATTATCCCCAGGTACAATTTGCTCTTTTCAATTAGTAAAACAAATCCACCTTAGTGTATAATAGTTTATGACGGTTATATGTCTTTTTTAGTTGTGCGATTAACCGGTAATGGAGGCTCGATTTGAAGATTATTGATAAGAATATGAAACTATTCGGCAAGGTAAGTTTGCTGGATATACTGATAATCCTGATTGTAATAGCCGGGGTTGTTGCTGCTGCTATGTATTTTGCCAAACATGGCACGGGAATCGGTTCAGTGGACACCCGGCCAATAACCTACGAAGTTATGATTAAAAAGGTTGATTATGAAATGGCAGAGGCTATAAAAGTAGGACAGCAGGTTAATGATCGCGTAAAGGGTTATAACCGTGGTGTTGTTAAGAGCGTTGAAATTGTGCTCCATTCCGAAAAAGCTACCGATCTTACTACGGGAGCCCAGGCGCTAAAAGAGTATCCGGGGCTATATGATGCGGTGGTTAAAATAAATATAAACGCGGAAGTCACAGACAGGTATATTAATATTTCCGGCAACAGAATGGATATAGGCAAAGAAGCATATTTGCAGATAGGACCCAACGTATATAAAAGTTGGGTTTCTGCCATTGAAATTCATGAGGAAGGGGGAAGCCAATGAAACTCATTAATGAAAAAGGCAGACTTTTCGGCATCCTCAACATTTTTGATTTTTTCGTAATTCTCCTGATTATATCTTTGAGAGCAGGTATTTATCTTGTATTTATCCGTGAGAACGACAATGTAACAAAAGAAAAGGTTGAAGTAATTTATGAACTGCAGTTGGAAGATGCCAGAAAAGGCCTTTATATAGACGCATTTTCTCCCGGAGAAAAATTATATTTCAAGGAAAGCGATATTCTGATCGGAACGATTGTTGATATCCGTTTTGTGGACGGATGGGAATATGAAACCGATGTGAACGGTGAATGGATTTATGCACATACAGAAGGATTTTATGACATAACCCTTATTATTGAAGCAGATGCGGTAAAATCCGGAGATGGGTATATCATCCACAACAACTGGAATGCATTTACTGGTACTTCCATAGAATTTTCCACCAGACGGTATACAACTATCGGTCAGGTCGTATCCCTGGAGGAAAAATGAAGCAGAAAAGCATCCTCATAGCGGCCATGGTACTTGATATCGGAGGCGCTGAGACACATGTGGTTGAATTATCCAGAAAACTGGTGAAATTCGGGCACAGGGTTACTGTGGTTTCAAACGGAGGTATCTTTGAGGAAGAACTCAAAGCGGGGGGAGTGCGGCATATAAGAGTTCCGCTGCATACGAAAAATCCGACAAGTCTGCTGAAATCGTATTTTCTTTTAAAAAGAATTATTATTAGTGAAAATATAGATATTGTCCACGCTCACGCACGGATTCCGGCGTTTTTATGTAATTTTATATGTAGAAAATATAATGTGCCCTTTGTTACAACCGTTCATGCTGAATTCAGAACATCTTTCTTTTTTAAAGCTTTTACGAGATGGGGCAGCCACACGCTGTCTGTAAGCCGTGATATTAATGAGTATCTGATTGAAAACTATAAATATGATAAAAACAGGGCCTCCCTTACGGTTAATGGAATTAACGATGAAAATTTCTACCCCAGGGAAGCGGATAAATCAATTATGGACGAACTTGACATCAATGAAAGTGATTGCGTAGTCGCAACCATCTGCCGGATAGACAAAGATAGCTCAAAAACTGCATTTATGTTAGTAAATAGCGCAGAAACCCTTAATAAGGAAATTAAAAACCTCCGCATATTAATTGTTGGCGGAGGAAACCAATTTGATCGTTTACAGGATAAAGCTACGGCTGTAAATAAACGGGTAGACCGGGAATTGATAAAGATGACCGGTCCCAGAAGCGATGTAAGTGCAATATTATCTGTAACAGATGTGTTCACCGGCATAAGCAGAGCGGCCCTTGAAGCAATGGCAATGAAAAAACCGGTTGTGCTCTGCGGTGATTTTGGATACCTGGGTATAATGGATGAGCAAAGCAGGAGCCGGGCTATTGAAACAAATATGACATGCAGAGGCATGGCTGAACCTGTAAATCTCAAGCTTCAGACAGACCTTCTTTTAATGATAAGGGATGCTGATATAAGAAACAGGAATGCCGGATTAAATTTAGATACTGTAAAAGAATTCTACACGATAGATAAAATGGCTTTGGATGCCGAGGAGATGTATAAAAAAGCTTTTAGCGAAAAAAAGACACCTCCCAAATATTATCACGCTGTTATATCCGGTTACTATGGGTTTGACAATAGCGGCGACGAGGCGATGCTGTCATCTATTGTGAAGGAACTCAAAGATAAAAAGGAAGACATACGCCTTGTGGTCCTTTCAAAAAAACCACTGGAGACTGCAAGAAGGTACGAAGTTGCTTCCGTCGGGCGATCCAATCCCTTTTCTATATACAGGACATTTAAAAAAACCGGCATGCTCATAAGCGGCGGCGGCAACCTGATACAGGACCTAACCAGTTTCCAGTCTATGATTTATTACACCGGCCTTATGAACTATGCCAAGTTTAAAGGGTTAAAGGTAATGCTGTATGCAAACGGCATAGGCCCGCTCAGAAGAAAAGCATCCTTGAAAATCGCCGGAAGAGTGCTTGACAAAACTGATGTGATTACTGTAAGAGAGCCAAACTCCCTTGACATGCTTAAAGAAATCGGA
>JAUXBV010000344.1 GCA_030619215.1 Fibrobacterota bacterium
AGGACGATATAGAAATTTATATTATACAATAAGAATCGAAAAATATATATGTGAATGAAACAGGTCAATTAAATCTCGCTCAAATTGATATGAAATTGTATAATAATTCAAATAAATCCGGAAAATATAAGTTAGCTATTCAACTTAAAAATAGTATTTTTACTGGTATATTTATATAATTAATAAAGCAGTTAGTAGATTATTAAAAATGATACTTTGCCCGATGAGGAGTATATTAAATGTCAACAAAGTTAAATGATTATATAAAATCTTTAATATTTGAAGGCGTCTCCGATATTCATTTTAAAGTATTCCGGCCTCCGCTATGCAGGGTTCACGGGGTACTGCATCCTTTTGACGCACCGGTTATCAACCAGAAGGAGATGGCTGACCTGGCAACGCAAATCCTTGGCCCGGAAAACTGGGAAAAATTCAGCAAGTTACATGAGTTTGACACTTCATATTCAATACCGGGTTTCGCCCGGTTCAGGGTCAGTGTGTTCAAGCAGCGCGGCTCGATTTCAATAGTGATGCGTATCATTCCTTTTGAAATCCCGACACTTGACTCCCTGCTCGTTCCACCGGTTGTAAAGGAGATTGCGATGTCGAGCAGGGGCCTGGTGCTGGTGACGGGGATAACCGGGAGCGGCAAATCATCGACGCTTGCAGCTATGGTCAATCATATAAACATGAATAAGCAGTGCCATATTATAACCATTGAGGATCCTATTGAATTTTTACACAGGGATAACAAAGCTTCAATTAATCAGCGTGAGATAGGTGTTGATACTGAGAATTTTTCCCGGGCTTTTCGGGCAGGGCTTCGCCAGGATCCGGATATAATTCTGGTTGGCGAGCTTAGGGATCTCGAAACAATGGAGATAGCTTTACGCGCGGCTGAGACCGGCCACCTGGTACTATCTACAGTGCATACCACTGATGCAAAGGAGACTGTCGGGCGGTTTATTGACTCATTCCCACCCTATCAACAGAAACAGATACGCCTTCAGTTGGCAGCTAACATGCGGGCTGTGATATCACAGAGGCTTCTGGAAAAGGCGGACGGTAACGGACGGATCCTGGCAGCCGAGGTTATGATCGTAAATGAGACAATACGAGAGTTGATTACTGATCCGGAGAAGACGAATGAAATACTAAAAACAGTTGAAAGCCTCAGAGAACAGTTTCAGATGCAGTCCTTTGATCAGGCGATAATGGATCTGGTGAACGAGGGGCTGGTATCGGTAGATGAGGGTATAAGAAATGCAACGAGCCCGAATGATTTTAAGGTTAAATTGAGGTTTGGGAAACAGGAGGGGTAAGAATAAATCGATGCTGGATGTTGGATGCTGGATGCTGGATGCTGGATATTTCTTAAGAAAGTTTTTTTCTATTAGTCAACCCTGTGCTTTTTTTCTACGGCTTTAATAAAAAGATTTAATTTTTTACCTAGTTCTTGTAATTGTTTATGTATCTTCTGATAAAGAGTTTGGTTTCTTAAAGATTTTGTTTCATATAAAGTTTCAAGGTGATCGATAGTTTCATCATTTGATGCTATAGAAAATGTGAGGAATCGAATAAAATCAAACTTATATCTCCTTCTTCCATATCCCTCAACAATGTTAGACCTTACTGATTTACTTGAACGCCGGATTTGGCTTCCTTCTTCATACATTTCAAATTGAGGAAGGTTATTTAATGTCATGTTATGGATATCAATTGAAACTTCTCGTGCTATCTGCCAAACAGACAATTTTTTATAACTCATTTTTTCTCCTTTATTAAATATTCCAGCATCCAGTATCTAGCATCCAGCATCAAGCATCCAGGTTCTGTTTAATTAATCAAAAAATTGACTTAAATAGTATATGTAAGGAAAGAAAGATGCTGGAACTATTTTCTAGATTTCCGTAGTAGCCGCAATAACCTGCTCTATGGTGGTATCTCCATTGAGGACACTTTTAATACCGGAGTCTCGTAATGTGTCCATCCCGCTTTTTTCAGCCTGTTCCTGGATATCTAAGGTTGAAGCGTTTCTCAATATCAGTTTTTTAATATCTTTATTGACATTTATCATCTCGAAGAGGCCCATTCTTCCTTTGTATCCCGTACCGTTGCAGCTTACGCAACCCTCGCCTTTATAAAACTTCATTCCCGGCTTTATTTCAATGCCCAGTTGGTCAATAAGCTCCTGCTCAGGGGAATATTCGGCTTTACACTTTGTACATATCTTTCGAATCAGGCGCTGTGCAATAATAAGGTTTAAGGAAGACCCAAGCAGGAGGGGTGGAATGCCGATGTCGATAAACCTGGCTATAGAGCTTGCTGCGTCATTGGTATGGATGGTGGAAAAGACCAGGTGGCCGGTAAGTGCCATTTTAATTGCAATATCAGCGGTCTCCGCGTCGCGTATCTCTCCGATAAGGATGATATCAGGGTCCTGACGGAGGATTGATCGGAGCGATGCGGCAAAAGTGAGGCCGATATTCGATCGTACATGCACCTGTGTGATCCCGCTGATATGAAACTCAACAGGGTCTTCAACGGTAATAATATTTTTGGTAACATTCTTTATTGATTGAATTGCAGAATAGAGGGTTGTGGATTTACCGCTTCCCGTGGGGCCGGTAACAATTATCATACCGTAAGGTTTTTTTATATTGGCCATGAATATTTCCATATTCCGCTCGGAGAAGCCGAGGTTGTTTACACCGACGGCAAACGCCTCTTTGTCAAGAATACGAAGGACCCCTTTTTCACCAAAAACAGAGGGCAGTATTGATACGCGGATATCAATTTCACGGCGCCCCATTTTGACTACCATCCTGCCGTCCTGGGGTAAGCGGCGTTCGGCAATATTCAGGTTTGAAAGAATTTTAATACGGGTAATTATTGCAGAATGGGAATTCTTAGGAGGGGACATGATCTTTCTCAGGTCACCGTCAATACGGTATCGTATGTTAAGTTCATGTTCCTGAGGCTCAATATGAATATCACTGGCCCTGTCGCGTACCGCATTTTTAAGGAGCATATTAACCAGTTTCACAATTCCCAGCTCAGCGCCTGCCGCTTCAGCATCTTCTAAATTGATATCGTCAGCATCCTTTTTATCTATGAATTCGACATCTTCTGCGTCAAGGTCGGCCATAAGAACAGAGGCGTCCTGGTGCGAGCTGATATCGGTGTAGAACCTGTCAATGCTTGTTCGTATATCATCTTTATTTCCAAGAATCGGCTTGATGGTCATATTGGTGATATCACGGAGATTGTCAAGCAATTGAAGGTCAAGGACGTCGGTCATTGCAACAATAAGTGTCTCCTCGTCTTTTTCGAGGGCCAGGCACATTTTTCTCCTGGCGATATGCTCCGGTATCAGTGCCACCGTATCCAGCTCTGCTGATGCATATTGCATTGGCAGTGCAATGTCCACTCCAAGCTGGCTTGCAAGGAAATGCGTTTTTTGCTCATCGGTAATATAACCCAGGACTACCAGCGCGTCACCGATAAGCATTCCCGTGTCTTTCTGATAATCCAGTGCTTTTTTCAGATGCAATGGTGTAATTAAGCCGTGTTCAATTAAAATTTCTCCCAAGTGCTTGGATTTTTTGTCCGCTGTTCGCTTGGTCTTTTTCTGCTCTTTTAATTTTAGGGAGACTACAAGGGTCATTATTGTTTTAGTGAAATCTGCAGGGTTAACCGGTGTAAACATGATAAATTCAGCGGCCAGTTCCCCGCTCCGCTCTGAGATTTCCTCCCGCCTGTTAGATGAGATTAATGCAATAACAGGAATTTTTTTAACTAAATGGATAGAAGATATATCAGAGAGGTATTTTTCGAGATTGTCATTCTGTGAGAGAAAGGCTACGACTAAATCACAAGTGAGATTTTTATGGTTTGCAAGGCCTCCCTGCGTTACGGAAAGCTGTGCTGACAGTCCGGAAGTCTCAACTAGTTGTTTGAATGAGCTCAGCCACTCTTCGCTGTATGAAAGAATTGCGAGCTGAACGTTTTTACCCGCATCTTTTATTTTTTTTTCAGGTGCCACAGTATTTGAATCTGGTTTTGCCATAAAAGTATCTCTAATATAATTATTTAAAGGAGATTATAAGATAAAATTTGTAATCAGGCAACACTTTTTATCATATTTTTTCTAAAATCATCGAGGTCCGGGCTGGCAGACATTGCATCTTCCTGAGTGACAATTCCCTCCTTTACAAGTGATGTGAGAGACTGATTCATTGTCTGCATGCCGAATTTGGCGCCGAGTTGAATCTGGTTGTCAATAGTGTGGAGTTTGTTTTCCCGTATCATTGACTTAATGGCTGGAGTAGCGGTCATGATTTCAACGGCAAGCTGCAGACCTCCGCCAATTTTTGGCAGGAGTACCTGCGTCATTACACAGTTCAGTGCCATGGCAAGCTGTGTTCGTATCTGCTGCTGTTTCTCGCCCGGGAAGACGTCAACGATACGGGCAAGTGTTTGAGAACAGGAGTTGGTGTGAAGTGTAGCAAAACAGAGATGTCCTGTTTCCGCAATGGTCAGGGCGGCCTGGATAGATTCAACATCACGCATCTCACCGAGCAGGACAATATCCGGATCCTGCCTGAGAATACTTCTCAGAGCAGAGTGAAATGACTTGGTATCGGAATTTACTTCCCGCTGGTCAACGGTGCATTTCCTGTGTTGGTGGAGGTATTCTATGGGGTCTTCA
>JAUXBV010000568.1 GCA_030619215.1 Fibrobacterota bacterium
ACAGAACGACATGGCTACGATCCGACTTGTGAAAGCAAATCAGCCGCTTTCAATCGGACTTGTCGGTAATACTGCGGAGGTGCTTCCTGAGCTGGTAAATCGTGAAATTATTCCCGATGTTGTTACAGACCAGACCTCATCGCACGACCTTCTTGACTATGTGCCCATAGGAGAGCTTTCCGAGATGAGGAAACTGAGGCAGGATAACCCCAAGGAATATAAAAAACGGTCTATTGATGCTATTGTAAAGCATACTCAGGCTATTTTAGATATGCAGGAAAAGGGCGCTATAGCCTTTGACTACGGCAACAACCTGCGGGGACAGGCGGAAAAAGGAGGCCTTACCGTACGTAATGAAAAGGGTGATTTCCTGTATCCGGGTTTTGTACCCGCTTATATCCGTCCTCTTTTCTGTGAGGGAAGGGGCCCTTACAGGTGGGCGGCACTATCCGGTGAGGAGGAAGATATAGGTAAACTGGACGACCTTGTTCTTGAGATGTTTCCTGAAGATGAAATACTGCGGCGGTGGATAACACTTGCGAAAGAACAGGTGCCGCAGATAGGTTTACCCAATCGTGTCTGCTGGCTTGGACTTGGCGAGCGGGCTGATTTTGCTTTACGTATAAACGATATGGTAAAGAAGGGAGAACTGAAGGCCCCAATTGTAATTGGCAGAGACCACCTTGACTGCGGCTCTGTGGCTTCCCCCAATAGGGAGACGGAAGGAATGAAGGATGGAAGCGATGCGATTGCTGACTGGCCCCTGCTTAATGCACTTTCAAATGCCGTATGCGGTGCGGACTGGGTCTCCATACATAATGGCGGAGGAGTGGGTATCGGTAACTCAACCCATGCGGGGCAGGTAATTGTGGCCACCGGAACCGACAGTAAAGCTAAGAGGCTTGAGCGGGTATTGACAACCGACCCAATGATGGGTATTTTCAGGCATGTTGATGCAGGGTATCAGGAAGCAATTGATTTTGCTAAGAAAAAAGATGTAAAGATCCCTGGATTAGCAATATAAACTGTATAATAATTATTATCCATTATTAAGAAACTTACCCTATTTTTCTTTCCGAACTAATTGTATTTTCAAACAAATACTTGAGGCTGGTGACTGGATAGTGGTTTTCAACAACAATTTGAATTCTTAATTGTTTATTCATCATCCAGCACCACTTATTTAAAGAAAAATCTGTTATAAGGAAAGCTGTATTATGAATCAAATAATTGAATGTGTACCAAATTTCAGTGAAGGCAGAGACAGGAATATCATTGACAAGATAACCTCTGAAATTACATCCGCAGAAGGGGTCTATCTGTTAGATGTAGATCCTGGTAAGGACACAAACAGAACAGTGGTAACCTTTGTCGGCGCTCCTGACGATGTTATAGAAGCTGCGTTTAAGGCCATTAAAAAAGCAGCCGAGCTGATTAACATGGCTGATCATAAAGGAGCGCACCCCCGGATGGGCGCAACAGATGTATGCCCGTTGATTCCGGTAAGTGGCGTTACAATAGAGGAGTGTGTTACCTACGCAAAAAAGCTCGGAAGGAGAGTAGGCAAAGAGCTTAACATACCAGTATACTTTTATGGAAATGCCGCAACGAGGCCTGAACGTCTCAGGCTTCCTGACATCCGGCAAGGAGAGTATGAAGCTTTGCCCGGGAAATTGAAGGATCCCGGTTTCGCGCCGGATGCAGGGCCTGCTGTATTTAATGCTTCAGCCGGCGCTACGGCTGTCGGCGTCCGCGGATTCATGCTTGCCTATAATGTCAACCTCAATGCAGAGGATGAAAAAATTGCAAAAGAGATAGCGATGAATATTCGTGAATCAGGCAGGGTACTGAGGGATAAAGAGGATAACATAATCAGGGATAAAGAAGGAAAAGCAAAGAGGCTGCCGGGAAAACTGGAGTATTGCCAGGCAGGGGGCTGGTACATCGAGCAGTACGGCTGCGCCCAGGTTACTATGAATCTTCATAACTATGAAGTAACGGGCCTGCATACCGCCTATGATGCAATATGCGAGGAAGCGGACAATTTTGGTTTATGGGTAACAGGAAGCGAGCTGGTCGGCGTTGTCCCTAAACAGGCCCTGATTGATGCAGGTATCCATTATCTTAAAAAAGAGGAGAAGAATATCGACGTCCCTGAAGACGCCATTATTAAAACTGCAATCAAATTCCTCGGCCTGGAAGATTCCACCCCCTTTAAACCTGAAGAGAAGATTATCGAATATGCCATTCGGAAGAGGAAAAAGAGGTTAATTGACATGATAGTAGAGGGGTTTGTCAATGAGCTTGCATCCGAATCTCCCGCACCAGGCGGCGGGAGCGTGTCAGCGTTAAGCGGAGCGCTTGCGGCAGGCCTGGCTTCCATGGTGGCAAGCCTTACCATCGGGAAGAAAAACTACAAACAGTACGATGAAATTATGACGAAAATTCTTATACAATCTCAGCACCTTAAAAATGTGTATGTAGATCTTGTTGATAAAGACACCGAAGCTTTTAATGATTATATGCTGGCGTTGAAAATGCCCAAGAAGACAGAAAATGAAAAGAAGAAGAGAACGCAGGCAATTCAACATGCTGCTGAGTATGCAACTGAAATACCTTTTAACGTGCTGAACCTGGCTGCGTCTATGATGGAGCTTGCTGAAGGTTTGGTTGAAATGGGAAATACCAACGCCCTTTCAGACGCTGCAGTGTGTGCTATTCAGGCGAAAGCCGCTGCAGAGGGTGCATGGATGA
>JAUXBV010000321.1 GCA_030619215.1 Fibrobacterota bacterium
ATCCTGCAACAGCTTACGGCTTGCATCCTTCTCTTTTACCATAATAGTATCGTCAACCCTGACAATATACGATGCAATGTTAACTTTACGATTGTTCACACGGATATGGCCGTGGTTAACAATCTGGCGTGCCTGTGAACGGGTTGCGGCCATACCAAGCCGGTAGATAATATTATCGAGGCGGCGTTCAAGGAGAATGAGCATATTATCGCCTGTAACACCTTTCATTTTCTTTGCATTTCTGAAAACAATTCTGAACTGCTTTTCGGTAAGTCCGTAGGAGAATCTGATTTTCTGCTTTTCAACAAGCTGCTTGCCATATTCACTCAGTCTGGGACGTCGTCTTTTTGTCTCTCCAGGAGGGTTTGGCCTTCTTTCAAGCAGACGGTCGAATTTAGGGTTTCCAAAAATATTAATGCCTAATCTGCGAACTATTTTACCTTTCGGATCTAAGTTCCTGGACATCTATTGTACTCCTTATTCAAGGTCCAACTACTGTAAAAGTAACATAAACTATGTTTTATAGCGCTATAATATAATAAATGGGTTAATATATAAGTGTAGTGTTGTAAATAAATTATATCGCTCAAATCCTGCGCTGCACCATCTGTGTCACGCTTCTCAACGTGTTTATATTTATTTGGAAGCAATAATTAAGTTATTAATATGTGACGCGCTTACGTCATCGCCCTGTATTTTATAAAGCTGCAATAAATTCTGTAATCCAATAAGCCCCCCGGCATTGCCGGTTGAATAGGCCTTTAAGTAAAATTTCTCAGCTTTACGGAAAAATTTACCTTCAAAGGATATATTTCCAGCAAGGAGGGCTAATTCACTGAAGCCTTGAAATTGTTCAAGAGCCAGATTCGCCTGCTGCAATGCAGTGAGGATATTGCCATCTCCATACATGACACGTACCAGTTGATAGTGTATCCATTTTCGTTTGGGTGCAATTGATATAAGCTGGGAGTAGTAAAAGGCAGCTTCGGAGAGGTTGCCTGTTTCCTCGGCAAGTTCACCGAGAAGCTGGTAGGTATCGGTGATGCGTTTACCCCCTTTGGGATATCTTTCAAGCCAGGTTCCGGCTTCTGTCAAATCTCCGATTTTACGGTTGATCTCATAAAGCAGAAAATAGCAGTCACCTGTTTTGGGATCAATTTCCAGTATTTTTTCAAGAAGAGGTACTGCAAGAGAATACTCATTAAGATTTTTATAGACCGATGCCAGGATAAGCATAACCTGGGTATTCTCAGGTTCCAGCATACCGGCCTGTTCAAGTGTGGCTGCAGCTCCTGCCATATCATCAAGATTATAATACAGAATACCAAGGTTTAAATATGATCTGAAAAACTCGGGAGCCTCTTCAATAGATGTCTGATAGCAGACAATTGCTTTTGCTGGTTTGTCAACCTGGTAATAAGCATTTCCGAGATTGAAATATATTAATGTCGGATTCTCATCGTTTTCAAGTGCCCGGTAATATGTCTTAATCGCTTTTTTAAATTCGTTATTCTGGTAATACTCATTGGCTTTAGGCAAATAGTTTTCACAATAATTTGCAGATATGATACAGAGGATAATCAGTAATATTTTTGCTTTCATCATGATCTATTTCTCTATGAAAAATTCGATACTTTGGCGCACCCGCATGTTTACCGGAATCCCCTTATTCATAGCGGGTTTAAATTTCCACTGTTTAACAACTCTCTCAACAGGCTTCTTAAACATGGCATGCGGTATGTTTACAAAATTAATCTTTGCCACTTTGCCCTTTCTGTCAATAAGGATAATCATCTCGACGACACCTTCAATACCCTCTTCCCGTGCCCTCCGTGGGTAAGGAACCGGGAGCCTGGATACAGGAGTTGCATTAACATCAGCTTCACCCTCTTCAAAGATCATGGTTTCCAGGTTTTGTTCCTCAACAACAACACCTTCGGAGCTTCCCACTTCTAAATCGGGGGAGAATTTCAGGGAAAATGAACGGGTTCTTTCAGTCATCCTCATAGATTCAGTCCGGCGCGGCTGATGTGTCTGTACTTTCTTTTTCTCCTGTTTTCGGGTTTCCACCTTCATAAGGACGGGTGATGTATCAATTTTAGTCTCTCTTTTCATCAGGTCACTGCCTAACATTCTGTAAATTAGCGGCAGGGATACGAAAAGAGAGAAGCTTATCGCTAATGCCAGGATAGTTCTGATTAAGATATTAAAAGCTTTAATTGCTATGTTCATTTTTTATTTATCTAATCCTTATCAGCAGCAACAGAAACCTTCTTAACACCAGCTAAAATACAGGCATCCATCACCTCAACAGCTCTTCCCAGCATGGACGCGCGGTCTGCGACGATTACCACATTAGCAGTAGGCCGGCGTGCTATTTCGCTTGAGATAATACGGGTGAGCCTTTCAAGGTTTACCTGCCTGCCGTGAATGTGTATTGAGCCCTCCCTTGAGATACCCACAAGTATTGTTTTCTGCCCCTGATATACCGCTGACTGTGCTTTTGGCTTTTGAACCTCAACACCGGACTGGCGGCTGAAATTGGTTGTAATGATAAAGAAGATAAGCAGTATAAATACCATGTCAAGGAGAGGTGCAATATTAACCTCAGCCGATGATTCTCCCTTTTCTATAAAGCCGTATTCTTCAAGCATCAGTTATTCCTCGATTCAATCCAGATCAGTAATTTTTCTATATCTGCGATAAGCTCCTTAACCATTGCATTTTTCCGCTCCAAAAGGTAATTGTGGAAAAGCAGGCAGGGAAAGGCGACTATCAGTCCGGACTGGGTTGTTAACAGTGCCACAGAGATACCTTCCGAAAGAAGGCTTGGGTTACCCACCCCGAACCGGGTGATAATTGAAAATGTTTTAACCATACCGACAACAGTTCCTAAAAGTCCTAAAAGGGGAGCAACGGAAACCCATGCAGCCATGGAGTTTAATCCTCTTTCAAGCTGAGGAATTTTTTCAAGCAGCATCTCCCTGAAAAGGTTATGGAAAAATTTTATTTGCCGTTTTGAATTCTTATTGTATTCGCTTGTAAAGAATTTCAAAAGCCAGTCTTTTTTAACTTCTTTTGTTTTATTATTAGTTTCATTATTTTTCAGGAATCGCTCAAGAGTCTTTTTTGAGCGCCTGAATGAGTAGTACATGAATAATTTGCCAAGGCCAATATAAACAGCGACAAAACAGACTATCGCAATTAAAACGTTGACAATTCCGCCCTTTTCAAGGTAAGGCATGAATAGTGAATACATATGCTTTAATCCTCCGGCCAGATACGGTTCAGGATCTGTATTGCATACGTTTCCATACTTGCCTGTATTCTATTCCTTCTGTTTCGAAGAAAATTATGGATAAGCAGGAGCGGTATGGCAATTGACAGGCCGACTTCAGTTGTAATGAGCGCTTCCGATATGCCGCCGGCAAGCAGTTTCGGGTCTCCGGTGCCGAATTTTGTAATTGCCTCGAATACACGTATCATACCGGTAACGGTTCCTAAAAGCCCGAGAAGGGGAGCTGCGGCAGCCAGAACTGCAAGGGTGTTGAGATGTTTGTCTAGCTGCGGGATTTCTGTTAACAGCGCCTCCTTGATGGATTTTTCCGCTGTACCGCGTTTCCATTTTGCATGTTTAAGGCAGGTTTCAAGAATGCGGGCATGGATGCCTTTTCTTTTTTGTGTGAGTGAACGTGCTTTTTCCTTTTCTCCTTTGGAAAGCAGGGTAACAGCTTCATTGATAAACCGGTTGCTCCTGCTATACTTTATGGAATAAATAAGCAGCCTGTTGATAATTATCACCAGCGCCCACAGGATTATGAATGCAAGTGGAAAGAGGATCGGGCCGCCAGCCTCAAAAAACTCTTTTGCAACGGTTTTCCAGGTCCTGCGCTCGCCACCTACCAGGGAGCTTGAGAATTTATTCTGAAGGATATCGACCGGAAGGTCTCCGGAGATGTTACGCTTTTTTATCCAGCCTGGGAAAGACTCTGCAAGGGAAGTTACCATCTCCAGGTTGGTTATTTTACTCCACTCAAATCTGTTTTTGCCGAGCCTTCCACTGCTTCCCAGAAAGAAGATATCCCCGTCCGGTGTCATCGCGTATGCCATGGAGTGGCCGACACGTAAAACCTGGGCTGTAACAGGCTCTCCTTCATTTAACACAAAGGTACGGCGGGCAATGCCCAAGCCACTGCTTTCAGAGAACGCCTTCAGTTTGAATGAGATAAGCTCCTGAAATTTTTGAGCAGCGTACTTATTGCCCGCAAGCGTTCTGTCAATCTGCTCCAGCTCTGCCATGCGTGTATCCTGATTTATTGGAAAGCTGGTCAGGTTGGCAACAGATTCCTGCTCTTTTTTCCCGTTAATAGCCTGGGAAAAGAAGTTTCCTTCCAATTCTTTTTGTTGAAGGATCTCTTTTTCTCTTTCCAGGACGTTCTGGCGGGCAAGTAGCTCCTCACGTGCCCGGGCAACATCTGAGTAGAATCGCTCTATCTGCTGCAGAAGATTTTCTGAATTTTCCTTATTGTCCTCTTTTATTGAAACCTGTTTCTGTCGTGCGCTCCACCTTTTTTCAGTAACCTGCTGGAGGTCTGACTGCAGTTTTGTATAATTCTGTTTTAATTGCTGGATCTGGTTCAGCAGTTTTTGCTTTTCTTCATCTGTTTTTTTCCCATACTTATTTGCAGCAGGGCAAAGTACCGGAAGTATCAGGATAAAAAGAATCAGGAGTTTTTTCATTGGCTCCCTCCCTTCTTATCCTGCGTGTCGTCATGAATGGGATGATTGAAGGGAATGCCAACGATCTCCGGTACAGAGTTTCCCTGCCGGATGTTGACACATTTCTTCAGGGCAAGAAGCTGTTGGGGGTTTTTATTTTCCACCCAGTTTCCGCCTGAGCTGTCTGCGGACGGTATCCACAGAGCACCTGCACTTCCTTTTTCGTTTACAATAGCCAGATAGGCATACCCGATACGGATAAAGTCAACCTGGCCGGATATAAATGATACGGGGGATTGGCCGGGGAATATATTAATTGATTGCGAATTTTCCGATAATGCTGAGAGTATCTGCCAGAGCCGCTCCAGGGCTTC
>JAUXBV010000446.1 GCA_030619215.1 Fibrobacterota bacterium
TAATAAGGGGTTTTGAAGAATAATTTATTTTAAAAGGATAAACAATTATGGAAGATAAAGATATAAGATGGATTCAACGTTTTTCAAATTACAATAAAGCCTTAGAACAGCTTACTAAATTTATTAAAAAAGACGAACTAAACGAACTTGAAGAACAGGGACTTATACAATCCTTTGAATACACGCACGAACTAGCATGGAATACATTAAAAGATTTTTTGGAACATCGTGGTAATAAAGACATGTACGGTTCAAAGGACGTAACAAGAAAAGCATTTAAATTGAATTTAATTGAGGATGGAGACGTTTGGATGGATATGATTCAAAGTCGAAATCAAACATCACATACATACAACGAAGAAACAGCCGAAGAAATTTCTAAAGCTATTCTTAACAGCTACTATCAAGAATTTTTAAAATTACAGAAAAAACTCAAAGAATTAGAAGAAAAAGAGACAAAATAAAACATGAAATTCGGCCTTAAAGAAAAAACAATAGAACAAATAAATCGGGTTTTTGCCAAATACCCGCAAATAAAAAAAGCCATACTTTACGGCTCACGGGCAAATAGTAATTTTAAAAACGGCTCCGACATTGACCTTACCTTAAAAGGTAAAGGGTTAAACCTTTCTGTAGTTAATAAAATATGTATTGAATTAGACGATTTACTTTTGCCTTATTCTTTTGATATTTCAATTTTTACTAAGATAAGCAACCCTGACCTTGTTGAGCATATTAAAAGAGTGGGGGTTGTTTTTTATACTGATGCTGATAGGATAAATGGCAAGGGAATTTCCGGTGAAAAAGGATAATTTTACGTGAGAAAATACTAACATACTATTATGCTTTAGATTCTATGTCTGAATTGTCTACTTTTTTTCGTAGATAAATCAGACCTAGAGAATCTTATCCAGCTCTGCTGGGTTAGTATAACAGTATGTAAAAGCAGAAAGGCCATTTCCATGCACTTCTGCTTAACACACTGTTATTTAAAACGGCATTAAATCAACAGAGTCAGTAATACTCATTCTTTAGTTATTTTTACAAAAACAGAGCAATTATAAAATCAGAAGGAATAATAATGAACAAAGTAACTATAGACAATGTCGTACTCACCCTCTCCCACCCCCTTAAAAACGCAAAGGAGTGGATCGGTTTACATGAGGTACTGCGGCAGCTTCTGGCCTGCTGGCTTATTGTCGACAAAAATGACTTACCGCTAACGCCAAGAATAACCGGATACCCCGGTGTCGGCAAAACGACCCTTGCTATTGCCGCAGCTAAGAAACGGAATCAGGATATCTATATCTTGCAGTGCACCTCAGATACCCGCCCGGAGGATCTTCTTGTCACACCGGTACTTTCGGAGAAAGGACAAATAGCATACCACGCCAGCCCTCTGCTTACCGCCGTTATTACCGGCGGGGTTGCAATACTTGACGAAGGCAACAGGATGTCTGAAAAGTCATGGGCTTCCCTTGCCGGTCTCTTTGACTACAGGAGAACCGTGGAATCCGTTATCGCGGGTATTACCGTTACTGCTCATGCGGAATTCAGGGCTGCTGTCACCATGAATGAAGACGATTCAACCTTTGAAATTCCCGATTATATCATGTCGCGCCTTCAACCCGGCATTGAGGTCGGGTTTCCCAACCGTGAAGATGAGATGCAGATCCTATCCTACAACCTGCCTTTCTGTGGAGAAGAGGTGCTCATGATGTGTGTTGACTTTCTTCAGCGGGCACACGATCTTGACCTGCCGTACTCGATTCGTGACGGTATAAATGCAATTCGTTATACGTTAAAGCAGAAGAAAGACCGGCCAGACACTGACACTGAGCACCTGTTTGAAAATGCAATCAAACAGATACTCGGGAAAGAGGCTCTTGACCTTGATTCATTGGCAGCGAAACAAAAGGCCACCGGGAAATACTACTCTGACGATACTATCCCCGGTATGAATTTGGGTGACTTCTTCTTTCCTGACGACGATCAGCTCAACCCGGACAAACCGAAGGAACCGTAAAGGTGAAATTTCTACCCGGCATTACACTCGTCCCTGTTCTGCATGAACGGGCTGCTTTCAGCAGCTATATCAGAAACCTCTGCAACACAGAAAAGTATGACTGCATAGCTGTTGACTTACCAGAGCCCTTCAAAGAGGAACTATGTGATGCTGTCAATGAGTTGCCATTTATATCAGCAGTTACAGCAGCCGGCAAAACCGAAGCCGCATCTCCCCTTTACTATATCCCCACAGACCCGTGCGATGCAACGATAGAGGGCATACGTCAAGCACAGCAGAAACGAATCCCATGCAATTTCATCGGCTTTCCGGAATTATTTCCTACAGAACCGGTTCCGCCACTCCCTGATGAGTATGCAATTAAAACAATGGGGTATAATGAATATTCAACGCTCTGTGTACACGTCCTAAGTAAATATAAGCCCGGTGCTGAAGAGGAAAGGGCATCCCAGTATATCGCTTATAAGCTGCACCAGCTCAGAATTTATCATAAGAACATTTTGGCAATTGTCCATTTCAGGCACATTATTCAAACCATACGCCATTTTAAGCAGGAACGTACTTACAATCTCTCGTTCTCGCCAATGCAGGATTATGTAACCGAAACCTATACGATAAATCCCGACCATCTCTATTTTGCCCTGGGAGAGCTCCCCTTTATTACAGGCCTTTTTGAAAAGGAGCGGCATGATCTCTTTGCAGAACCGGTTGACATTACTGACACGATCAAGGACCTCTTTTGCAGGACCCGTAATGACTATTATGATAACAATGAAGATATTATTGAACTGTCTCCAGTGAGAATCCAGAGTGCTCTGACCTTCTTGCGTAACCTGACAGTCATGGAAAAACGCCTTATACCTTCGCTTTTTGATATCGTTTCAGCGGCAAAAGGCATAGGCGGGAATGCATTTGCAGTACGTATTCTTAAAAGCGCAAAATACTATCCCTACCTGCCCATCGATCAGAAACATCCCTCTGTTTCGATTGGTATAAACCGGATTCAGCGGCCGGACAGAGATTCACCGGAGCATGCGATCAATCTTTTCAGGGATACGGAGATGGTATGGAAAACGCTGTCTATTAAACCTGACCCGTCAAAGATGCGTAAAAAGAAGTACCGTTTTTTCTGGAATCCCCTGGGTATGTGCTCGCATCTGCCCGAAGACAGTCGTGTCGAGAATTTCAATTCCTACATCCGCACCAAGGCATTACGGATTCTCTGTGAAGATTTTGTAAAAACCGAGCGCTTCGAAGCGTCCGTTAAAGATGGCATTGACATAAGAGAGACTTTGCGGAACTGGTATACCGGTGATATATATATCAAAGAGATTCCGCCTTCACGGGGTTCGGTGGATACTGTCGTGATAATATTTGATGACAGCCATGATGATAAGTATCCACACAGAACTACCTGGTATGCTGAACATGGGGAAGAATCAACGCTTACCTTTTATGGAACCGATCCCTTTGAAGACATGATCGGCCCCGGAGTTGCCCGTTGTCAATATGGGGGCCTTTCTCTCCTGTTTCCTCCCCACCATATCCCGTCCGCCTTCGACTTAACTGAGAATTCGCCTCTTAAAAAATTATCTCACCGCTTAACTTATGGGGCTCTCCTTTTTACTAAAGAACGATCTGTTGCTTATGTTTCTGCAAAAAAACCCGATATATATCTTAGAAGGCTTGCTTCAAAAATGAAAAAGCGCCTTATCTGGATCCCTATTTCCAGTTTCAGCTCTGAGACATTGAGAAGGCTTCGGAGATTTCATATACTTAACGGCAAGCAGGTGCGTTCATGGGCAAGTAGGTTTATTGGAGAATAATAGTATTTTCTTATACTAAATTGTAAAATA
>JAUXBV010000498.1 GCA_030619215.1 Fibrobacterota bacterium
AGAGTAACCACTATATCACTTTCCATTTAGCGTTGATGGGTTCAGTCACATTATTAATTACAGCTGTTTTTGATAGCTTTTTAAGCTGTTTGCGAGCACTATTCACCTTGTTTTCAGGTGAAATAACTTTGGCAATTTCTCTGCCACGGGAAGTAATTAATATTTCTTCCCCCTTTGAAATAAAGTTCAGGTATCTCTGTATATGTGCCCGGAAATCGCTTATACCTATAGCAATCATTGGCAACTCCTCTTAGTTGTACACATATAATGTACAATATAAGATTCAGGAAGTCAAATAATTATTTGCGGTGGTTTATTATTCGGATACGGCTACGGTAAACGGTAACCCGCATCCGGGTACGGGAGTTCTTTTATGAACAACCTTTTTATCACTAAATGAATGAAATTGTATTCCTTTTAAAAATTCTACATAATTTTACTTGTTTTTTATGTTTTTCGCATATCTCCAAAATGTTGAGGCATGTTTTATCAATCTCCAGTAACTATGCGTGGACTGAAATAACATCTTCCGGTATACTTTTTTCATAGACGGCCGGTTATAAAACCTGCGAATAAATTCTTTATAATACTTTTCCAGTATCGCCTTTGAGCCTATTTCTTTTGGGACAAACACAAAGTTGACACAGTCCATATTCCGCCAGTTTGTCCAATTGCTGTCAAAAGCTCCTGAATCCTGAATACTCTCTGCGACCGGTGCACCGGGAAAAGGGGTGAATGCGGTTACATTTGCATCTTTAAGAGGCAGGGAGCATGCAAAATCTATTGTCTTCTGAATGGAGTTTTCCATTTCAGTGGGAAATCCCATCATAAAAAGCCCCTTCACCCATATCCCGGCATTATGCAATCTTTCAACATCCTCTCTGATTGCGTCAAGGGTAAGTCCTTCTTTGAAGCTGTCAAGGATATCCTGGTCACCGGATTCGATTCCCACATTCACCATCCAGCACCCTGATGTTTGTAATTCCCGTATTAACTCATTGCTGATATGCCCGACACGAACAATGCAGTTGAATGATAACCCTAATTCACTTTCCCTGAAAAGCTTGCACAACTTTGCGACACGATCCTGGTTGAGTGTAAAGAGATCGTCATAAAACATCACATGCTTTACACCAAAATCGGTTTTCAACCATTTGACAAGCTCAAAAGTATACTCCGGGGAATTCCAGCGAAAGCTGTCATGAAAAACCGAGCGGTCACAGAAACTGCAGTGATAGACACAGCCGCGCGATGAAATAACGCTGGCGCCGGGGTGCCTGGGATAGCTGAACAGGGGCATTGCATATTTTTTCGGGAAGCCGTTGACAAGGTCATAGGCGGGGAACGGAAGGTCATCCATGCTACAGAGATCTTTTTTTTCTTGAAGCGGTCCGTGTTTAACAGTCGTTCCCTCGCGGTAATAGAGGCCGGTAATTTTTTTTTGGTCTTTATTATTTACCAGATCCAGAAAGGCAAACTCTCCCTCACCTGCAATCACAAAATCAATGGCTGGAAAACGAGTTAGTATCTTTTCTTTACCCCATGACACATGAACACCGCCAAATATTATCTGAACAGTGTCACGAGCTTCCTTAACACTATGGCAAATGTTATATGCATCAAGAAAGCTGGAGGTAATAGCAGAAAAGCCGACAAAATCCGGTGTGAAATCCAGGATTTTTTGCACCCACGCAGTGTTGTGGACTCGATAATAAAGAGCAGCATCAAAAATTTTAACCGTATGGCCGGAATTTCTAAGAAGAGATGCAATAGAAGCAAGACCTATTGGGGGTAAATTTGCCGCCAGTGTCGAAATGCTCGGTTTACCTTCAGAATTGTCATAGCCTCGTGGATGAAACAGCACAATTCTCATTTGCACAGCCTTTTCATCGTGCAAGAAATTCCCAGAGAGGGCCTGATACGCCGATCTTACGTAAATCGCCTATTATTTTCACTAATTCAGGAGTGCTTTCACCGATAATCCAGTTTTTTCCCCGGTTATTAAATTCTGTCAGCATTTCACAGATTCTCTCCTTGGAAACATGAGGTGTCACATAGAAATAAGGAGGTAAAAGATCGGTTTCTTTTGAAACAGCGCCCTCTTTTAATGCAAATTCATACAAAGGGGTATTTGGATAGAGACGCATGCCAATATATGAGAAAAATACAGTCCGTTTAATATAACCGGAATTGTTAAATCCCTCGCGTATCGTCTCTTCAGTCTCATCCGGCCCGCCGGTAATCAGGAAATGAGCATAATGAACACCGGCTTTCCGGGCACATTCACTCGCTTCCAGAACATCTTTAAAGATAAAGTCTTTTCCATACGACTCAAGTATCGAATCACAAAAAGAATCGGTACCAAATTCGATATGGGTAAGGCCGGCCTGCACCATGATGTCGATCAATGGCTGGGTAATGGCTTTGGGGCGCATGTAGCATCCCCAGTTGATTTTAATATTTCTCCGTATTATCTCTTGACAAATATCAGTGACATGCTTTTCAGATGTATTAAATACTGAGTCGACAATACTAATATACCGGGCGCCGCAAGCTTCTGCATCAGCTATCTCATCACATACACTTTCAGGACTGCGGTATCGCAGGGTGTTACCCTCGATAAACGGATATGTACAATAACAGCATTTATAGGCACACCCTCTCTGTGTCTGGACGTTAAGCATGGAACTGTGTTTGAGGTAATAACCGACTAAATGTCCCGGTCGATGTAAAGGAACAATTGTATTAATCGCACATGGCTTTTTGGGGTTTATAATCACCTTACCATTCTTACGAAACACAAGCCCGGGGATAGACTCATAGCTACTATCAGAGCTTAAACAATGCAAAAGAGCAGGAAACGAAGCTTCGCCTTCACCGCATATACCAAAATCAGCTTTACTCAGTTCTAAAAGCTTATCTGGAAATAAAGAAAATCCGCTCCCTCCTAATACAATAGGGACATTGCTCTTTTTGCGTACCCTTTCTGCAACTTCTGATAGAAAAGGTGCATAAAAACTTGTATTATTAATTTGTATATCGTCAATATTACGCAGGGAAAGACCTATATAATCAGGCTTGAAGTTCTCTATGATTTCGGTAATATCACCCGCGTCAACCTGCATATCATACAAGTTTGTTTCATACCCAGCGGCCTTTAAAGCTGATGCCAGGTGAACAATACCAAGAGGAAAAACCGGATATGGGAAGAAACACCGGTTTACACTTATTAGAAGTACTTTATGTGCCAAAAAAATGCTTTCCGGAATCAAATATTGAATTGCCGTTTAGATTCTCTGCCGGGTTAGCCTTGAATATCTTCTTTATCTTCTGTTTTTAAATATACTGTCCTTGTTGGAAAAGCTATTGAAAGTCCACTCTCTTCGATAATACGCATGATAGACAAATTAATCCCCTGCCGTACCTGCAGGTAATGGGCCCATTTAGTTGATTTTGTAAAATAGTACACAAGAATATCCAATGATGAAGCACCAAAATCCGTAAAATTAACAATTGAAAATTCCTGGTCAACCTCAGAATGGTTTCCCAGAAGATCACGAATTTTATTAACT
>JAUXBV010000558.1 GCA_030619215.1 Fibrobacterota bacterium
CTT
Source organism: Fibrobacterota bacterium (assembly GCA_030619215.1). GTDB lineage: Bacteria > Fibrobacterota > Chitinivibrionia > Chitinivibrionales > JANQEN01 > JAUXBV01. The sequence goes on from JAUXBV010000558.1 coordinate 4, forward strand.
GGCCTCCGACTTGTTGACATATATGATACAACATCTTCAGGAAAAGCACGAAAGGTTAAATTGCCCGAGAGTTTTGACTACCTGGAAAAAATTTATGCAGAGGACTATTCATGTTTCTCCCTGTTTTCGAATTACTACAGATTCGGTGATTCCTATAATAAAATTATTGACAGGATAAAAAAGGGGGATTATGACATTGTAGGTATTTCTGCATTGTTTTCTGCATATTTTCCGGATGTGGAGAGCTTGATTGGGATAATAAAGGAAAAAACCAAGGCAAAGGTAGTTGTTGGCGGCTGGGCGGTAAATGCTGAAAAGGAGAAGCTTTTTGCAGGGTCAAAGGCTGACTTTTTCCTTTCAGGTAATGGTGAGGACACATTCCCCCGGTTTATTAATGCTATGGTTAATAATACACCAATTGAAAATGTCAACGGTATCATATTCAGAAAAAACGGAGCCATTCACGTTACTCCCGAAACAACACAATCAAAAATCCCGGAAGAGCTCCCCGCTAGAGTAGATAAATACTTATTTAATAAAAAAAGAATTGCAAAGGTTGTTATCAGCAGGGGTTGCCTTTATAAATGTGATTTCTGCCCTATCCCTAAAGGTAATAAATTCTCTATAAGATCAATTCAATCAATTGAACGGGAACTGAAATATTTATTGGGCGCAGGTATAGAAATAGTTGATTTTGAGGATGACAACCTGTTCTGCACACCGGAGTTCACGACTGAGTTTCTTCCCCTTTTAGAAAAATACCATAAAAAAGGCTTAAGCTATGCTGCAATGAACGGTATTACCGCAAGAAACATAGTGCCTTTTGTGGATCGTATTATACAAGCAGGCTTTATTGAACTCAATTTGTCACTTGTCACTTCTGATGACATACTCTCCCATTCCGTTAAAAGGCCTTTTTCTCTCGAAGTTATAAAGGAGGTGGTAAATCAGGTGGAGGGTCGTATAAAAACCCTTGTCTTTCTAATAGTGGGTTTGCCGGGAAGCAACCCGGAAAAAGTATTATACGATATTCTTGAATTGGCCAAATTGCCGGTTGTCATTGGCGTGTCGCCACTCTATATGGTTCCGGGTGTACCGATGTTTGAAAAAATGGGTATCCCGCCGGACAGGCGGCTTCTCAGGGGTAGCGCACTCTGTAAATTTGACGACTCATTTACAAGAGAAGATGTTGCGTCTTTGTGGAAATTTGCCAGAATGGTTAACCGGCTAAAAGAGCTGAATGGCTCTTTGTCAAATGAGGAGAAAGAGTGTTTTTCCTATTTTAAAAAATCAATAAAAGAAAAAACATGGTACAGAAAAACAAAATATAACGGCTGGGAAAAAAGTTTTTCTTTTACTGTAGAGCTACCGGAAGATTTTCTTTTTTGCAAATCAAATGGGGATTTATGTAATTTCAATCTTGGAATTCAATAAGAACAGGACATATCCAATGGAAACATCCTATTTAAGGCCTTTTTGCGAAACAGGAGATATCAGGTATCCTCTGAATGAAATACGATACAGAAGCGATGACGGCAGGATACTTGAAGTAGCCAACCCCTTTGAAAAATTCAGCACCGATACTGTCGCAAGGCTTAAGGGTCTCTTTGACAAACGCTCAGGCTCCTGGAAGCCGGTTGACCGAAGCGGCGTGTGGCGGTATCGCGAGTTTCTTCCTGCATTCGAACCGTTCGATGCTATTGTTACCATGCCCGAAGGCAACACACCTATTTATAAGATGCCCCGCTGCGCCGAATATACCGGGATGAACAGCCTGAAAGCAAAACACCTTGGATGCAACCCAACCGGCTCATTCAAGGATTACGGCATGTCAGCGGCAATAACCATGGCTAAAAAACTTGGTATAACAATTGTGGCATGTGCATCGACCGGTAATACCTCCGCATCAATGGCTGCATACGCGGCACGCGCCGGAATGAAGAGTATTGTTTTTATACCGGAGGGGCAGATTGCCTATGGCAAGCTCTCTCAGGCACTCGATTACGGCGCTCTGACAATCCAGATAGAGGGCGATTTTGACAAGGCAATGGAAATTGTTGAAGAGGTGTGCAAACAAAGGAACCTTTACCTTCTCAACTCAATCAATCCTTTTCGTATCGAGGGGCAGAAAACAATAATGATTGAGATGCTGCACCAGCTTAACTGGGAGGTTCCTGATTGGATTATTGCACCCGGCGGCAACCTGGGAAATAGCAGCGCATTTGGAAAAGCCTTTGCTGAGATGGTATTGACAGGCTTTATCGATAAAGTGCCGCGTGTAGCCATCATACAGGCAGAAGGGGCAAACCCCCTCTACAATAGCTTTATAAACAAAGACCACACGTTGCACCCCGTTAATGCGGACACCAGGGCCTCGGCAATAAAAATAGGCAACCCGGTCAGTTTTGAAAAGTCGTGGTTTACAATCGAATACACCAGCGGCCTCGTTGAGCAGGTCTCCGAAGAGGAAATCGCAAAGGCCAAAAGCAGAATCGGTATTGACGGCATCGGCTCAGAACCCGCATCAGCAACAACGGTTGCCGGATGTAAAAAACTTGTGGAGAAGGGAGCCATTAAACCGTCAGATTCCGTTATATGCATTCTCACCGGACACCTTCTTAAGGATCCGGATTATACGGTTGAATTACACAGGGACGAGCTCTACCTTGATGTAACCCGTGAGACAAAGGTAAGGGGAAAAAAGAAAATTGTAACAGACGGATTCAGAAACAGCCCGGTGCAGGTGCCTGCCGATGTGGATACAATTTTAGAATTTATAAAGAAGAACGTCTGTTAGCTCATACTGAAATGTATAACTTTAAATACAATCTTTATTGGAGTGTTGGAGTACTGGGTCCCACAGATCGGGGCTCCATTACTCCAGTTTACCAGGCTTTAATAAATAAAAAATTACCCATACCCGTACTTTTTATTATTGCCTAAAGCTCCTTTTCCCTGTATAATTAATGTACTATTATGGGCACCCGGTTCTTCGAAAAAATAATTACATTCCTGTTTGATGTTCTTGCCATCA
>JAUXBV010000143.1 GCA_030619215.1 Fibrobacterota bacterium
GTCTCCAGCTCTGGCAGGTAGTATCTTACGTAGAAAAAAATCAGATAAAAATATTGTCTTTAGATCATTTGATAAGGGACTGGAATCTTTTAAACGAGGATATGAAAAGCTTTTGCGTAAGTTGATTAAATTTTGGTATCTCATGGTGATACTCTATATTGTTCTTTTAGTAGCAACTTTTGGTGTATTTAAACTTTTACCAACAGGGTTTTTGCCGAATGAAGATCAAGGGACACTGATTGCAGCCGTATCCATGCAACCGGGAACGACGCTACAAAAAGTGAATATTGCCACACGAGATGTAGTGGATATTATTAAAAATACAGAAGGTGTATCTGATGTGTTAACCATTAATGGATTCAATACGATCACGGGTGCATTGGATTCATCGACAGCTACGCTATTCATTGTGCTTGATCATTGGGATGATAGAAAAACAGTGGAAACATCTGTAAAAGTGATGACTGCAAAAATGTTAGCAGAGACAAAAGTGCAAGTACCCTCTGCAAATGTGCGAGTATTCAGTCCTCCTTCTATACCGGGACTTTCTGCTGTAGGTGGATTTGAAGTTAAACTACAAAATCTTAACGCTATGCCTTTAAATGAGTTTGAACAGCAGGCAATGGCATTTATGAAAAAGCTCAATGATGATGAGCGTATCATGATGGCATATACGATGTTTAATGCTAACTACCCTCAACTCTATGTAGATATTAACAGAGATAAAGTTTTCTCTTTGGGATTAAAAATAAATGATGTTTTTGCTGTATTGCAAACGTATCTAGGTTCACTTTATGTGAATGATTTTAATAAATTTGGTAAAACATATCGCGTCTTTATACAAGCGGATGACTCATTTAGAACCAATAAAAACGATATATCCACCTTTTTTGTAAAAAATAATAAAGGAGAGATGATACCATTGAGTACAGTTGTTAGCATCAAAAACACAAGTGGTGCAAACACCATTACACACTTTAATGCCTATCAGAGTATTGCTATTAATGGTATCCACAATATTCGGGAAGGATTTAGTTCTGCTGATGCTATCACTGCCATAGAAGAGATAGCAGAAAAAGAGTTACCTTCTAATGTAGGATATGAGTATTCTGGAATCACTTTACAGGAAAAAGAAGCAGGGTCTGCCCTGATAGACCTTCAGAAGAAGGAGAGCCTGGATAGTGTAGCTGCAATGAGCTGCCTCAGTTTATTTCAGCTTGATATAATAAAATACGAGCCCTATCTTGAGAAAGCGGGCCTTTTATTGGAGCAGCATGGCTCGATTGATATGGCCAGGCAGGTTTATGCCGTTGCGTTTGAAAAACACAGTAATCCGAAGTTCGCAATCCTTCTTGCGAGGCTTGAATTCAAGCAGAAAAACTGCAGCAGAGTGAAGGGCGTGCTTGAGGCTTTGGGCCCGCCCTGGGATAAGGACCGGGAAGTTATTGCCATGCTTGATAAGTGCTACGAGGACAAGGTGCCGCCACAGATTACAATGAACGGGCCGGACCCGTTTATAATTGAGGCCGGTTCCGCGGATTATATTGAGCCGGGCGCCACCGCTGTAGATGATGTTGACGGCGATCTGACACATTTTATCAAAGTAACCGGCAAGGTAAATACCTCTGTCGTTGATACCTATATGGTCACCTATACGGTAACAGACGCCAGTAATAACAGGGCGACAAAAACCCGTACTGTGGTAATATCCGATGATAATCCACCTGTATTGGAGCTCATTGGCCCTGCTGGGGTAAAGCTTGAATTTGGCGATAGATATGATGAAGGTGGTGCCATGGCAATGGATTCCCGTGACGGAGATTTAACTTCGAAAATAAAGATATCGGGCAAGGTAAATCCAAATGTCGCCGGTGTCTATACCTTGACCTATTCTGTGAGTGACAAATCGGGTAATACCGCAACACAGACCCGTACGGTTACCGTAAGTGGGGATGTAACACCTCCTGAAATGACGCTGGTAGGGAGCACTCCCATGTACCTGAAAGTTGGTGAAAGATACAAAGAGCAGGGATGCAGGGCAATTGACAAAGTAGATGGAGACTTAACAAAACAGAGACTGATACAGGTGAAGGGCAGGGTGAATTCCATGGTACCCGGATCCTATAAAATTGTTTACTCTGCCAGAGATAAAGCAGGCAATGTCGCTACAGCAGAGAGAGTTGTCAATGTTCTTGCAGAGGATACCAAGATAGATAAGACACCGCCCGTCATTACCCTTATCGGGGGTACTCAAAAAGATATTATCTACGTTGGTGATGAATATGAGGAGCCCGGCGTCAATGCAATTGATAAGGTTGACGGAGATATTACTGCGTATATCAAAATAGAGGGTGAGATTAATCCGACACTCCCCGGTGACTATGCAATTAAATATACTGCTATAGATAAATCCGGTAATAAAACTGTAAAAGTAGTTAGGGTAAAAGTGAGGAAGAGAGGGGAACGGTATAGAAAAGAAAGGATGGCTTCAATTAAAAGGAAAACAAGGAAAGATGCAACTAAAAAGCAGACAGTGCATCAGGAAACGCAAACAGGCCTCGGTTTGAAGAAAAGGGAAGGGAGAAAGAAAGCCCTGGTTGCTCTTTTAACCGGTGCCGGGGGAATTGGTATAGGCGCTTTAGGCTACCTGTTGGATACTAAGATACCGGGATATAAAGAGGAATGGGATGAGATTTATGGAAAATGGAAGTATGAAGTAGATAGCGATAAAAAAGCTGATTTTCAAAAGGAACTTGATGCAAAAAGAAATGACATTGATAAGATACGCAACTTAAGAGCTTTGTGTTACCTTGGAGGTAGTGCTCTCAGTATAGGATTTACCATTAATTTAGCTATTCCGAAAGTACGAAAAAAGTGATGAATGAAATCTGTTAACTCGTAATCCGGGAAAATGTGTTATTAACGGAATCAAAAATAAAATATCCGGAATTGAACTTTAAAACATATAAAAACGACTAATATTATGATATATTATTAATGAAGATGGAATATATTTGGTATATAGAGAATATTTACTTAATTATTATTGTTAAATTCAGTATAATATGGGATAAAATAAGGCTATAAATATATTTGGAGGGAGCATAATGAGTATAGATAAGAGAACCATCTATACAGCGGGAGGGTTATTGGCGTGTGTATTGCTGTTTACCTGCACAAAAGTCAGCTTCGAAGATCCATTCACCGGTGAAGATGCTCTGGCTGTTCCTATTATAACCGTGCTCGGAGACGATCCTTACAAATTAAATGTCAATGATACCTATTGTGAACCCGGCGCAACAGCTATCGATACTTGTGATGGAGATACGACGGATATAACGGATAGTATTGAAATTAAGGACGGCAGTGTGTCAACAGACGCTCCCGGAGAGCATACTATCAAGTATTATGCAAGGGGCTTAAATGGTATACAGGCAAAAAAGGAGAGACGTGTTGTTGTCACGGAGATTACCGGCCCTGATACTGAAAAACCGATAATAACCATTCTGGGCCTGAATCCTAAAATACTGTTTATCGGTGAAACCTATACTGAAGAAGGTGCCACCGCCTACGACAGTGTTGACGGGAATCTTACCGATGAAATAGTGACTTATGGTGATAATGTCACTACCGATGAGCTTGATTCTTTTGAAGTGTGGTACATGGTAACTGATAAGGCAGGAAACATTGCCAGAAAGAAAAGGGATATTTATATCTGGGAAGGCGGTGACAGGCCTCCGGAATTAACCCTTCTTGGCGATCCGCAGGTTATCATTTATTTATATGAAGATTTCGTTGATCCCGGCGCAACGGCATGGGATGAGGTTGACGGTGATCTCACTGATAAGATTGTGATTATTGACAGTGTTAACAATACGGTGCAGGGAATATACCCTGTACGTTACAAAGTATCTGATAAAGCAGGAAATACAACCAAGAAAGACCGCTATGTAACGGTTTTGAACTGGGCAGATACGATTCCTCCGGTTATAACCCTGTTAGGGGACAGCATTCTGAAGGTTGGAGCTGGTGGTAGTTTTCAAGACCCCGGCGCAACTGCATTAGATAATGTGGATGGAGACATCTCGAACAGGATTCAAGACTCCGGCTCCGTTGATATGCAGAAGGTTGGGAGCTATAACGTTTATTATAACGTTGAAGATGGAGCGGGAAATAAAGCGGAGGAGAAAAGACGAACCGTGAGTGTTGTTGATACGATAGGGCCGACTATCGCCATTAATCCACCGAATCCTATCAACATTTACGTCGGTACTGCCTATCACGAGTGGGGAGCTACAGCATACGATAATCTTGACGGTGATATTACCAGTATTCTTGATACCGTTGGCTTCGTAAACGTAAATACAAATGACAGTGTTGATGTTCACACGGGTGGCCAATACAGGGTCCATTATAGAGTAACAGATAACGCAGGGCATAAAACCGATTCAATACGAATAGTAAATGTTGCTGATTTTGCCGATACGGTACCTCCGATTATTACTCTCAATGGTCAGAACCCAATGAACCTTGACGTTGGTGATTCTTATAACGAACCCGGTGCAACAGCGTGGGATAATAAAGATGGCGATATCTCTGATAGTATCGATATAAAGGACACTATAAATACTTCAGTTCAAGGTGCTTATAGAGCGCATTACAGGGTGTCGGATCAAGACGGTAACGCGGCACATGAAATACGAACGGTTTATGTCGGTATAACTGGTGGGGATTCGATTACTATAGGAACAGGTAGTACAACAGGCCAACATCTGCCTATGGAATGCTTTTATGGTTATACTTATACTGAATCAATATATTTGAAAAGTGAGCTTAATGTACCAGGTCCTATAACTATTGATTCAATTGGCTATTATTACAATGGTGGTGGCTCGTTCTCAGATGCAATAAGGGTTTATATGGGCAATACCAGTAAGAGCTCCTATACCTCTAATCAGGACTGGGTATCTTCAGGGAGTATGACACAGGTATACAACGGTAATTATCCGGTAGGCTCGTCAGCAGGCTGGTATAAGATTAGATTCAGCACTCCTTTTACCTATAACAACTCCAATAACCTTGTTATTGCTTTTGATGAAAATACCAACGGCTATCATAGCGATTCTGATGAATTTCGCTGCTCAAGCAAAAGTGCAACCAGGAGTAAGTATTTTTATAGCGATAATACAGACCCTAACCCCTCAGGCCCTCCGACAACGGGTGATGGTATAAATACTTTCATTGGAGGCAACAGTTATTGCCCGAATATAAAAATCTTCTATCATTAAAATTCTTAGAGATAATAATGATATATAAAAGCACCTTTTTCAGGTGCTTTTTTTTATAATTACCTATTAACCTTCCATTTATATCCTAATCTATATATATTGCCTGATAAAAGTAATAAGTATAACTCTCCCTTAACAATCGCAATTTTACAAGTGTAAAAAATAAAGATATATGGAATATTCTATTTCCCCGTGGAAGGAAGTATTTTCATACACTAATTAATGAATCAGCTTTTCAAGTTGAAGATAAAAGGAGGTATTGATGAGTGATCAGATGGATCAAATAAATAATATTCTTAATCAATTGAAGGGGCGGTTTAATACAAGAAACAAATCGTTCTTTGTAACTATTGCAATTATAATAGTTGTATTATGGATACTTTTTACAGGTCTTTTTACGGTTGCGGTTGATGAGGGCTCTGTTATTCAGCGCTTTGGCAGGTATGATCGTCAGCGTGGACCCGGATTGCATTTTAAATTGCCCGATGGCATTGAAAAACGGACGAATGTAAAGGTTAAGAAAGTTTATACTGCTGAATTTGGTTTACGAACGATCAAAGCTGATGTGGAAACAAAATATGCTCCTGAAGAGCAGTATCTCATTGAATCCCTTATGCTGACGGGTGATCTTAATTGTGCTCTTGTACCCTGGATTGTGCAGTTTCGAATCAGTGACCCGGTTAAATTTCTTTTTAAAGTAAGAGACCCCGAGTCAACCCTGCATGACCTTTCTGAAGCTATAATGCGTCAGGTAGTTGGGGACAGAAGTATAAATGAAGTAATCACAAAGAGGCTTGAGATTGCAGATAAGGCCAAAGTGGACTTACAGAAAGTTCTTGACGAAGCAGAGATCGGCCTTACTATCGTTAATATAGAATTGAAGAATACAAATGTGCCGGGTCCGGTACAGCCCTCATTTAATGAGGTTAACCAGGCTCTTCAGGAAAAAGAAAAGACGATTTATCAGGCGAGGGAGGAATATAATAAATCTATTCCGGCAGCAAAGGGAGAAGCAGAACGAGTAATAAGGGCGGCTGAAGGGTATGCTCTCAATAGAATTAATACGGCAAAAGGAGATTCAAGCCTGTTTGTATCTCAACATGCTGCTTATGCAAAGAGCAAGAATGTTACACGACGACGGATCTACCTTGAGACAATGGAGGAGATACTTCCTAAGCTGGGAGGTAAATATATAATAGACAGTGAGCAGCGCAGTATATTGCCCCTTTTAAATCTTGGTGGAAAGGGGGCAGGGAAATGAGGAGAACAGGATTAATTATTATAGTAGTTTTAGCGTTTGTCGTAATTAGTTCATCGGTATACACCATTGATGAAACAGAGCAGGTAGTGGTAACAATGTTCGGTAAAGCTGTTGGGAAACCGATCGTTGAACCCGGACTGAAATGGAAATTGCCGGTTGTACATCGTATTAATAAATTTAAGAAGAATCTTTTAGAGTGGGATGGTGATAAGGGGCAGGTGCCAACAAAAGATAAAACGTTTATCTGGGTTGATATATTTGCAAGGTGGCGGATAAAAGATGCTCTTCTATTTTTTGAAAAAGTTCACGATGAGCAGGGTGCACACCGGAAACTTGATGATATTATTGATGCAGCAGTTCGAAATTTAATCACCTCTAATAACCTAATAGAAGCTGTTAGAAATACGAACAGGGAAATGGAAATTGAAGAAGAAGAGGAGGACAGTTTCCTCGACTCAACAACAATTATTTTGGAGATGGGACGCTCTCGTATGTGTCAAGCCGTATTAAAGCAAAGCCAGCCAAAACTGGCGAATTTTGGCATTGAGTTGGTTGACGTAAGGTTTAAACGTATCAACTATGTTGATGATGTTTTACGGAAAGTATATGAGAGAATGATAGCGGAGAGAAGGCAGATAGCGGAGAAGTACCGCTCAGAGGGGCGTGGTGAAAGCTCGAAAATTATTGGTGAAAAGGAAAAAGAACTCAAGCGGATAACGTCAGAAGCATATAGGAAAGCACAAATTGTTAAAGGAATGGCTGATGCAAAAGCTACTAAAATATATGCAGCTGCTTATAATAGAGATCCGGAGTTTTACTCCTTTCTAAAGACGCTCGATCTTTACAAAAAATCCTTTGACAGCACTAATACTGTTATAATGTCAACCAAAAACAATGATTTTTTGAAATATTTCAAGCAGTACTCACCGGGTAAGAGATAGTATTTTTTCGTAACTATTCAGGTGATGTGACTTTCTCAGTGTCATTGCGAGCGAAGCGTAGCAATCTCATTTCTTAGACCTAGGAGACTGTTTCGCTTCGCTCGCAA
>JAUXBV010000216.1 GCA_030619215.1 Fibrobacterota bacterium
ACATCGATTTGTGAAGACCGATACGGTTTTCTCTGGGTTGGGACAGAGTGCGGGCTCAATAAATTTAACAAAGAGAAAAATCGGTTTACCCGATATTATACCTATCCTGATAATCCAAACAGCTTAAGCCATAATACAATACGGGCGGTTTATGAGGATAAATCCGGCACGCTTTGGATCGGCACCTATGGTGGCGGCCTTAATGAATATGACCGTAAGAAGGATCGATTCTTCTGTTATAAAAATATACCCGATGATCCTTTCAGTCTGAGCGATGACCGTGTTTTATCCATTTATGAAGATAGATCGGGTATGCTTTGGGTAGGAACCGAAGGTGGAGGGCTTAATAAGTATGATCGTGAAAATGAAGTATTTATTCATTATAAATATGAGCCGGATGATCCCAATAGCCTCAGTGAAAGTTATGTTAATTGTATTTATGAAGATGAGTTCGGTACTCTATGGATAGGAACCAATGATGGAGGACTAAATATATTTGACCGGGGAAAACTTAAATTTATAAGTTTTAAACACGATCCGGATAAGCTTAAAAGTTTAAGCATTAATAGAATCGAAGCTATATATGAAGATAATGATGAGGGGCTATGGTTTGGAACCCGTGGCGGAGGCATCAATTTATTTAATAGAGCAACGCAAAGATTTATTCATTATAAATCTCTAACTAATAATCCAAATAGCCTCAGCTATAATGCTGTCAGGCCTATATATGAAGACACCTCCGGTATCCTCTGGATAGGAACCGATGGTGGAGGACTTAATAAATTTGATAGGGAAAAGGGAATATACACCCATTATAAGCATGACCCAAATAATCAAAAGAGTATAAGTGGCAATAGTGTCTTTGCAATTTGTGAAGATAGATTAGGAGTATTTTGGGTAGGAATCCATGGTGGAGGACTGAATAAACTTAATAAGAAATGGGGAATATTCACCCATTACAGGCACGATCCGGATAATGCTCAAAGCCTGGGAGATGATAGAATAAGGGCTATGCTTGTAGATAGATCCGGAGTACTCTGGATAGGAACCAATGGCGGAGGTCTTGACAGATTCGATCGTGAAAAGAAAGTTTTTACCCATTATAAAAATGATCCGAACGATCCTCATAGCTTGAGTAATGATAGAATCTTCTGTATATATGAAGATCGCGCCGGTTACCTATGGATTGGAACTTTCGGAGGAGGACTTAATAAGTTTGATAGGGGAAGGAAGCGGTTCACCCATTACAAAACCGACACCAGTGATATTAACAGTATAAGCAAAAATTTCATAATATCACTTTACGAAGACAGAGAGAGAATAATGTGGATTGGAACGGTACATGGAGGATTAAATAAGTTTGACCGGTCAAAAGGAATATTTACACGATACACAACGAAAGACGGTTTACCTGATGATTTAATTTATGACATAATACCGGATAACAGGGGCTATCTCTGGATGAGCACCAACAGGGGATTATCCCGGTTTGATCCCAAAATAGAGGAGTTTAAAAATTTCGATGTAAAGGATGGACTGCAGAGCAATGAATTTAATACAGGGACAGGCTTTATAAGCAGCAGAACCGGCGAGATGTTTTTTGGCGGCATCAACGGTTTTAACTCATTCTTTCCGGACAGTATTATGGATAACCCGTTTGTACCGCCGATTGCCATTACCTCTTTCCAGTTATTCAACAAACCGGTGCCGGTGGGTAAATTGACAGACGGGCGTACAATTCTTGAAAAGTCAATAACGGCGACAAAAGAGATAACCCTGTCATATACCGATAATGTTTTTTCATTTGAATTCGCCGCATTGCATTATGTGTCGCCGGAAAGAAACAGGTACGCCTATAAAATGATAGGGCTTGAGAAAGAGTGGAACTATGTCGGCAACAGGCGTTTTGTCACCTATACAGGCCTTCCCCCGGGAGAGTATACTTTCAGGGTTATGGGCTCGAATAACGATGGTGTCTGGAATGAAAGGGGAACTTCACTCAAGATAACCATTATCCCGCCGTTTTGGAATACCTGGTGGTTCTATATTCTCTGTATAATATCAGGAGTGTTAATAATTATAGCAATATTTGCCTATCAGATGAATCGCCTGAAAAAACAAAAAGAGGAAGAGGAGCGGCGCAGGGTGACAGGAATATTCAGCCAGGTTTTAGAGCAGGGCAATGCTGCTGTTTATCGCAGAAATTTTGATGTTGAAAATTATGAGTATATGGGCGAAGGAATTAAGGATATTACCGGTTATGATCCAGGTGACTTTACCCGTTCATTCTGGTTTAAGATTGTTATGGATATTGAAATGGGTGGAGACTTAAAAGGTTTATCCATGGGTGACGTTTTTCAGCAAGTCCGGTATGGCAAGTTAGATCGCTGGGTCTCAGATTTAAAGATCACTTCAAAATCCGGTGAAATAAAGTGGGTCAGGGACATGACAACTGCTTTACGTGATGAGGATGGAGTCTGCCATGCGATTTTTGGTATTGTTTTCGACATTACTGACCGAAAGCTTGCAGAGCAGGAACTTGCCCGTACTTCCGGGGAACTTCGTAAGAAATCGGAAGACCTTCGTATTAGGTCTGAAGAGCTTACCATGAAAAACAAGGAGATGGAGAAAGACCTGGATATGGCCCGTGAGGTGCAGATGGCCCTGCTTTCCCAGAACTATCCGAAGAATTTTCCTGAAAATGTACCGGCCGGGGAAAGCGCGCTTGAGTTTTCTCATCGTTATATTCCCGCCAGTACGCTGGCCGGTGATTTTTTCGAAGTTTTTCCTGTTTCGGATCATGAAGTCGGGATTATGATTTATGATGTGATGGGGCACGGGGTAAGGGCATCGCTGCTCACTGCCTATCTCCACGGGTTGATTGAGGAGATCATGCCGACTGCCGGCGACCCTGTCGTATTTGTAAAGAGACTTAATGTCGGCCTGACTGCAGTGATGGAACAGTTTTTTACAGGGATGTTTGCAACGGCTTTCTACCTCGTGGCTGATATTAAGACCGGTACAATGCGTTATACGAATGCGGGTCATCCTACACCTTATATTATACGGCGAAATGGAGACGCCGTAACAAAGCTGCCTACTGAAAAGAGGCATTCGGAGCCGGCCCTGGGCCTGTTCAAGGATTTCAAATACAGCGCCACTGAAAGCTCGATGAAGGATGACGATATCGTGTTCTTTTTTACCGATGGTATTTATGAAGTTGAGGGTGTTGACAGGGAACTTTTTGGTGAGGAACGCCTCATCAAAACAGTAAAAAGGCAGATGCATGATACTCCGGAAAAAATGCTGGATGCAATACTAAATGACATACAAAAGTTTGCAGGCAGTGACGATTTCAATGATGATGTCTGCATTGTAATGATGCATGTTAAGCGGGCTTTGGCAAAATTTACCTCATAATTTTTTATTGTTTTTTAAACAATCCTTTGAAATTTGAAATTATTTTTTTTAGCGGATAATATTATTATTGAATACTTAACAAATAAAGATTGTATTTTCAGAACAGGCAATAATAATTAAGCATATTTACCAGTTGTTGAATTCTAGACATTATGCTACAATAAATAAAATATTGTAAAAATTATTTGTCATACCATTATTAAATTATGACTTCACATAATGTAAAACTTCATATAATCTGTTTATTATCTGTCAGCATTCTGTTTAACCTTCAGGCTCAGTGGAAAGATATCAAATTCCGCCACCTTTCCAGTGAAGATGGTATGTCGCAGAACGGCGGGTATTGTATAGTGCAGGACAATAACGGATTTATCCTCATTGGCACTGAAGCCGGACTAAATAAATATGGCGGCTATAATTTTACCGTATATGACTTCGATGCTAAAGATTCCAACAGCTTAAGTAATAATACAATACTTTCAATCTATAAAGATCATAATGGCATAGTATGGGTAGGGACTGAAAATGGATTAAACAGATTTGACTCCGAAAAAGAACGCTTTAAAAGATACCTGAACAATCCTGATAATCCAAAGAGTATAAGTCATAATAGAATTTATTCAATTTGTGAGGGCAATGATGGTCATCTCTGGATTGGGACGGAAAACGGATTGAATAAATTTGTTCAACAGGAAAATAGATTTATTCACTATTATCATTATCCTGATAATCCAAAAAGCTTAAGTCACAATAATGTACGGTCAGTTTTTAGAAGTAAGTCAGGCATTCTGTGGGTTGGCACCTATGGAGGCGGTTTAAACAAGTTTGATCATGAAAAGGAGCAATTTACCTGTTACAAAAATGTACCTGACGACCCAACCAGCTTAAGTAATAACTATGTTTTATCCGTTTATGAAGATAATGCAGGGGTTGTCTGGGTAGGAACAGACAGGGGCGGACTTAATAAATTTAATATAGAGAAAGAGACCTTTACCCGCTATCAAAACATACCGGATGATCCGAACAGTATAAGTGATAATCAGATCAATGATATCTATGAGGACCGGTCAGGAACCCTGTGGATAGGAACCGGCATTGGCGGGCTTAATGTCTTTAATCGTGAGAAAGGGGAGTTCTTCTGTTATCAAAACAGGCCGGATGATCCTAATAGTTTAAGTTTTGATAGAGTTCTTTCAATATTTGAGGATAATAACGGAGGTATGTGGTTTGGAACGCGTGGCGGCGGAGTAAATATTTACTATAGGGAAACACATAAGTTTGCCCATTACAAGCCGGATCCTGATAATCCTCACAGCTTGAGTAATAAAATGATCTGGAGGATTTGTGAAGATAGAGAAGGTATAATCTGGATAGGGACTGATAATGGAGGATTGAATAAGTTTGATCGTAAGAAAAATATATTTACCCACTATTTACATGACCCTGGGAACCCTAACAGCATAAGTTATGATAGGGTTTTAGAAATTTGTGAAGACTCATCAGGGATATTGTGGCTGGGAACCAACGGGGGCGGGCTTAATAAATTTGACCCCAAAACTGAACGCTTTACTCATTACAAACATGATCCGGATGATTCCAACAGCTTATGTGATAATAGAATTATTGCCCTGATGATGGATCGTTTCGGCATACTCTGGATTGGAACAAGAGGAGGTGGATTTAATACATTTGATCCTAAAACCGAGCATTTTACTTTTTATAAACATGATCCCGATGACTCAAACAGTATAAGTAATGATAGAATTTATTTCTTTCATGAGTACCGGGAATCCTATATATGGATAGGAACTTTTTCAGGGCTTAATAAGTTTGATAGAAAAACAAAACGATTTACCCGTTTCTACTCAGATCCGGTCGATCCCTATTCCCTGAGTGATAATACGATATATTCTTTTTGTGAAGATAAAACAGGCACTATGTGGTTTGGTGGAGGTAATAGCGGGCTGAACAGATATAATTCTTCAGATAATACTTTTACTCATTATACTAAAAAAGATGGTTTAGCGGATAATGTTATTTATACGATGCTTGAAGATGATAATGGCAATCTTTGGCTAAGTACTAATAGAGGCTTATCATGTTTTAATCCGAAAACAGGGGAATGTAATAATTATGATATAAAAGATGGTTTACAGAGTAATGAATTTAATACACTGGCTGCATTAAAGAGCAGAAGTGGTGAGCTGTTTTTCGGAGGGGTTAATGGATTTAATATATTTCATCCTGACAGCCTTAAAGAAAACCCGTACATACCTCCGGTAAAAATTACGTCATTCCAGATTTTTAATAAAACAGTGCCCATAGGAGAGATGCCGGACGGGCGCACTATTCTTAAGAAGTCAATTACGGAAGCCGATGAAATCGTACTTTCCTATAAGGATAATGTTTTTTCATTTGAGTTTGTGGCACTGCATTTTATATCACCGGATAAAAACCAGTATGCTTATATGATGGAAGGGCTTGAGGAGGACTGGAACTACGTGGGTACCAGGCGTTTTGTGTCCTATACCGGTATTCCACCCGGGAATTATACCTTCAGGGTCAAGGGCTCAAATAACGATGGGGTCTGGAATGAAGAAGGTACTTCGTTGAAGATAAAGATAGTCCCTCCGTTTTGGAAAACCTGGTGGTTTTATTCTTTGTGTGTTGTTTTTATCGCTTTATTACTTGGTGCAGTTTTTGTCTATCAGATAAACCGGGTCAAGAGACAAAAGGAGCAAGAGGTACAGCGCAGGGCCATGGAGATTTACAGCCGTGTTTTTGAGCAGGGAACTGCTGCGGTATATCGCAGGCAAATTGATTCTGATAACTATGAA
>JAUXBV010000450.1 GCA_030619215.1 Fibrobacterota bacterium
CCTCTCTTTTTAATATAATGTGTAACATTCGTATTTGCTGTTTTTTATTATAAAAAGCGCTGACAAAAAAGTATGATGATTCTTTCGTAACAGCACTTATACCAATAGATTGGTATCCTGTTCTCCAAAACATTATAAGGTATCTGTAATAAAAAGCGGTATATGGTTTCAAAATGGTGATATTTGATGGGGATAACCAAAAACAGGGCTTGCAGGTAAAAAAATCTGAAGTGCCTGCACGTTTTACCTGACAAACCATAGTTTCTCAGTAATTGCCCTCTCCTGCGTTTTAATACTGATAATATGCATACCTGATGAGAGAGATTCCGGTATTTGATACCATTTTCTATGTGCATTTGTTTTAAACTCTGTAAGGTTTCTTCCCTGTAAATCAGAAACAGTTACGATGCCATTTTCATCAAAAGGCACATAGAGCATTAACGAGTTGCCAATCCTCTTAACTGTAAATTTATTATTATTTATTAATCCATTATTTTCATTTATACCGATAGTACCGATCGTTATCTCTTCCATTACAGGCATCTTGTTTCGAGCTGTTACCGTCAGATGAATTTTCTTTTCGTTTGTTATCTCAATAGTCAGTTTTACGGTTGCTATGTTGGAAATAATTTTAGATGCAAGAATTCCATTTTCTTCGCTGTAAAGACAAACACGGCCTTCAATTCCATTGTCAAATCCTATCTCCACCTCCTGAGTGCCTGTTTCAACTATCTCAGGATAGGTTACATTCATAATGGTAGGTTTGCTGTTAAAAGCAAGCAGGCTCGGGTCACCAAAAAGAATCCAGGTTTCATAGGTCTCCAGATACTCCCCAGAGGAATTGCCGACCTCAAGTATTTTACTGCTTCCATTGTAAACAATAGCACCAACAGAGATATAGTTGTCTTCTGCGAGTAGTTTGATGATTTCCTTCTGCCCATGCTGGGGAGGTTCAAAGGGTTGCGATATGTAGGACCCCAGGAATACTATAGCGCCGGTTTTATCAATTTTTGTAGCTAGTTCTGCAATACAATCAGTTCCGAAATCAAATTCACCGGTATTACAGGCAACGCAAATTACTACCGGAAGTTTATAGGTATTTGTCAATTGTAAAAAAGTGCCGTTCTTTACAAAACCACCTACAAACCCAAATTCTGTCTGGGTACCATGCCCCTGATAGTTAAACCAGCCTCTGCCTTCATTTAGTGCTGACACCACCTGGGCGGTAGTACCGCTTTGTGATTCAAACACTCTATCTACATGCGTATACATACTGTCTAACATCACCTGGCTCATATCTTCAATCCAGTCTTCATCAGATACGCCGGTACCACCGTCCATATTACAGGCCATGCCGATCGCCTTTGAATACCATTCACCATCCGGATCAGGTTCCTTCTCATAATTCAATAATTTGTCTACCATATTATCAGCATGTGCAGCTTGCCCAACGCAAAACCTTCCGATAAAGGCGTCAGGGTAATCATCATCGCCTGCAAGTTTGACAAATGACGGGTCGGAAAGGCCGGCAATGGTACCCTCGAGTGTTGGTATATCAGCAGCATCGCCGACAAGCAGGATATAGGTAACAGTATCCTCATCATACTTCTGTTGAATGAAATTCTTCAACGAGTCTGCCCCGCTGCCACCTGTCTGAAATGGATATTCATAAAGCTCGGTTTTAATCCCCTTTCTGTTTTTCCACTCTACAAACGGTACCATACTGCTTTTATAAACGGTAGAAGAAATAACAATCATCTTTTCACCATCATTTAACTCAGGGTAGCGCACTGCATTTTTTTGAAAGTTGATAAACCGGCGCTGGTATAGTCTTTTAAATGCAGAGGAGATATTCTTATTTGAAGAGTAAAGAGGATTAATAACAGGTCCAACTGCAGGTTTAACTTTAACAGTGATTGATTCCACAACTTTTATTTTTCCCTGAACCGGATTGTATTGAAATGGGTAGAAATAGACAACAGCTCCGCGGATATCCCTTATAATAAAGGGCTTGCTTAGTGAGACCGGTTCTTTTGGATACCAGGTATTCCTGTTGTATACCTCACCGAATACATAGGGAATATTCGCAGGATTCTGGTTGCGGTAAATGACACCCTTAGAGGGGACAATTTTATCAACACTTATTTCCCTGCAGGAAATGTTAACAATTTCCAGTCCAACTGCTGTGTTACCGGGTATTATAATGCTCTGTGCAAAATTTGGTAATTGAGGGACACCTTTCTCTGATAAATAGGCCGCACCCGAAGCTACAACAGACTGACACTTTTCACCATTAACAATAACATCATTAACAGAGTAATCCGGTAATTCAAATTTGAGAACAATGCAATCACTCCTGTTCTCAATAAGTTGGACAATCTGTTTTGCTAAAGTATGGGGTGCACCAAACAAGCAAAATAAAATTATAAATGTTAATGCTTTGTTTGATTTTTTTATTGATTCAGATATATCGAAATACATAAATGCGATTCCTTTAAACAAAATCAATATCCGAAAGAAGAGCTTTACATTTTCTATTAGGTTTTTGTTTGAGATACCTGAGGCTTTTACCTCATAATAACTATCTCATTTTTCTTCTTAATGGTACCTATCTCATTACTGGTCAATGTTATAACCAAATAGTATACACCGCTTGATATCTTTTCACCTGATTTATTCATCCCGTGCCATACAGCCTTATATGAACCTGCTTTATGAAAACCCTTGGCAATAGAATGAACTTTACGGCCGCGTAAATTATAAACATCAAGTGTTACCTTGCTATTCTTTGCTACTGTATAGTTGATAGTTGTTTTTGCATTAAAAGGATTTGGATAATTTGATAATTTTATATATTTATTTGCCGCAATACTCTGATTAATACCCGTTTCTAAAACAGTTACTAAAAAGGTACTTGTCGGTGCATCCACAGGCAGGCTGACCGGAAATGTTTCGGTGCCGGATACGGCGGTTCCTTCAATATAATAATTAAAATCTTCGGTCGTTTGCGGCAGTGTCGCCAAAAATATCCCTTTGTCCAGTACCGCGGCTACTTCAGTAAAATTTGATCCGGTTGCAGGTTTGTGAAAAACTTTGGCGGTAAGAGAGTCAAAGCCCGGGTTCAGCCTGAAGGAAACAACCGGCGTGTCTGCTACGTTTATTGTATCCAGAGGATCATGAAGCACCATCATGGGATTGCTGTGAAAATGCGTTTTTGTAATGCAGTGTACAGCACCCCAGCTTTTTATAATCTCCGCGCTGGGTATTCCAATCACTTCATAGTCAGGCATTAATTCTTTATAAATATTCAGTGCCACAGTGTCGCGGCTTGCAAGTGTATCGCCGTATATCGGGACAAGCACTTTTTTGTTAAAGATAAGTGAATTTGTATAACTTGCCGCATAAATGTCAGTTCCCACCTGATAAACTGGCGGCATGGGTATTCTTACGACATTAAAGGGTCTTCCGTCACGATTTTTCATTTTAGAAAGCGTGTCCGCGTTGTCATTTAAAATCTTCTGATTTTGTCCATAAGCATCTCCGGGATTGATATATTCACCAACAATAATCAATGTATCGTTCAACAGTTTTTGCGCCATATCTATATGGCCGGTACCATCTTTCTGCATTGATCGTACAAAGACAACGGAGTCAAGGCCCAGGTACTGTTTTAAATTGTTATGAATGCTGTCAAGGGTCCATTTGGTGTTTTCTGTAAGAAGAATACTGCCAAAGAATCCCATGCCATTACCGTCGGTCATAAAATTCCCGCCGGACAGCATTAAAAGAGCATCGTAACAGTTAAAGCCCCAATAATCTGCTAAGACATGCGGCAATGTATCATATTCAGCGTAC
>JAUXBV010000161.1 GCA_030619215.1 Fibrobacterota bacterium
AAGGTTTTAATTTTGAAATCGAATTTTAGCTTTCATTTTTCTGGTGATTACGAAATACAGAATAGGGGCAGGTGGAATTATGATAATAAAAAATAACCATAAAATTCTGTTTGTTTTCACTATATCCTTTTGTTTTTTAAATAAATCATAAATTGCAATAACTTTAAGCATTACTAAAGTTGCACATACAGCAATACAAAAAAAAATTTTCTTCCGTGGCATATCTTGCCAACTGTAGCATTTTTCGTAAAGTTTCTTCATTAAATTACCTCGTTTTTAGCTATTCAAGCTTTTATGCAAATCCTGAGATTCAGCAGTTAAAGCATCTATCAAAATAATTATGAATTTATCTATCGGTTCAGTGCTGTCTAAAATAGACAGCACTGAAATATAATAAATTCTCAATCAGCAAGCTTATCCTGCACACTTTTTACCTTCTCATCCATTGTCTGGTCCCTGTCTATACGAGTACCAAATCTTAATGTAGAGGTAATTCTGGGTACCCCCATCTTATGGACTTCCTCATGGCAACGTTTGATAGCTGTAAAAACGTCGTCCCATTCTCCTTCAATATTTGTCCCATACGCATGGAGCTTTGGATTACAGCCGGCATCATTAAGAACACGCTCACAGGCAGCAACATATTTTGAGACTGATGTACCTACTCCTACCGGCACTATACAAACATCCGCTATTACCTTCATATAAACAATCCTTTCTCTTTTAATTATTTACTAAATAAAAAAATATAGGGGTAAATATTTAAAGTATATAAAATAACCTTTTGCAAAGTACAGGCAGATCATTTTATCTCTGTAACAGTCTCTGTCACCTTAATACTTCGGCGAGCATATTCATCCATTAAATGCTCATAACAGCCTCTTGTCCGGCCAATAAATTCCGGAGGGCAAATCCCTTTTTCTTTAAACAGGCCGTTAATAACCTGACGAGCGACAATAGTACAAGTGTAGCCTGTTGTTCTTGCCATTGAAGTGGTTTTTGTTTCTTGGTTATATTCATCAAACAAATCATAAGTATAACGAAGCTTTTTATTATCTTTCCTCCCCTCAATTATAACTCTCATAACGGTAAAGTCTTCTTCACCCTCCTGTAATTTCCATTGGTCAAATAGCAATCTCGATGTGAAATCGATTGGCTTTATCTTTTTGCCACGTATATTGATTGTATCCTTCCTAAAGAAACCGCTCTCTCTGAAAACACGCATCAGGTTCGCATGGCCTGGATAGCGGAGCGTCTTTTCCTTCATATTTGTAAACTTCATTGTTTTTCCCAATGATCTCAGCCCATCCGTGTTAAACGCTTCTAATGATCCGACAAACGGGAAATCAATCAACTCCACACCGGACAAAGCAGGATATACAACCTCTTTACCGTTTTCTACTACACGGGCCGGGCGTGTAAACTCCTCCAAAACATCTGAAGGGGAAAAAACAGCCTTATACTCGTATGGCCACAGCCGCTCTTTCGGCAAGCCGCCGACAAAGCAGACATATCGATCCGCCTGATCCAGGCGATTAACAACATAACCTGCTATTATATTGCACAGCCCCGGGGCAACACCGCAATCGACAATTGCAGTCACACCTTTTTTCTTAGCTAAATCATCCAGCAGAAAAGGATCTTCACCAAAAAAAGAGATGTCTACAACGCTTTTGCCTGCCTCTATGATTCCTTTTAACGTCTGAAATCCCATAAAGCCCGGGACAGCACAGATTACCAGATCACTATCAGCAACAACAGCAGTTACGCTGCCTGCCTCGGAAAGGTCTGCTTTAACTCCCTTTACAGGCACTTCAGATTCCAGTTTTTGCAAAGCCTGCATATTTAAGTCAACAGCTTTAACAGAAAATTTTTCTTCTTGCGCCAGGTCTTTGACAATTGCATTACCAACCAAACCAGCGCCTAAGACGGTTATATTCATGGTTTTCTCCCTGTGTCAAAACACACTATAAGGTAAACATCTATAGACTTTATACTGTTTCTTAAAAGTTTTGTCCTAAAATTTAGAGCATCGTGCTATGGGATAGTGCAAAACGCTTTTAGAAACAGTTATGCTGATTTGCCATATCGGACATCAGCGTGCCCTTTGGGTATATTTTTGCAAATCGGTATAAATATATACAACTGCTGCTATTTTTGAAAATCAGGTTTAGCTTATTCTGAAAATTTTGAAGGCTCTTTCAGGAGTTCCACAAGAAGATTTATCGTATCTCTAATATCTTTCACATGTGCAATGCCCACTGTCGAGTGGAGGTTCCTGACAGGCACACAGATAGTGGTCGCGGGGATACCCTTTTTTGTTGAAAGAAAAATTTTTGTGGCATCCGTAGTTCCGACCTCTTCTACCCTAAGCTGCATCTTTATTTTATGTTTTTTTGCAACGCTTAATATCCAGTCATTAGCTTTCTTATTTGTAATTATTTCAGCATCCTTAAGAAGAATTACCGGCCCTTTTCCTATGTTTACTCCGGTTGTGACAAACTCGTCCGAGTCCTCCGCGTTAATCGTATCAATAGCCATACCCCAGTCAGGTTCGAGCTGATGTGTGGAAACCTGTGCGCCGTACAGGCCTATCTCTTCCTGGGTGGTAAAAACAAAAAAGATATCCTGTTTATGTCCCTTCAGCTTTCGCGCAACTTCAACCAAAATAAAACATCCTATCCTGTCGTCAAGTGCCTTCCCCGATATTATGTTATCACTGCCCAAGCGTTTGAAATGATGTCTTGCAACAGCATAGCTGCCGATATCAATACCTTTCTTCAACAGCCGTTCTCTCGATAGCCCTGTGTCAATATACAGTTCGTCCAGTTCCGGCATCTCTTCTATTTCATGATCTTCATGAAGCTCCGCAAAGGTTATGACCCCGGTACATGCCAGCCTGTCGTTTTTTTGATATACCCTAACGGTCTGTCCTACAAGGGTTATGGGCTCAATCCCTCCTATGGTAGCTATCTTTATATGCCCGTTTCTGGTTATATCTTTTACCATTAAGCCAATTTCATCCATGTGCGCGGCAACCATTACCTTCTGCCCTTCACCCCTCTTATGCGTAATGAGATTGCCTAACTTGTCAACATACATTTCGTCGACATAGGGCTTCAGCTCTTTTTCAATGGCAGTACGCACCCGTTTCTCATTCCCTGAAGGCCCGTGTGTTTCGATCAGCCGTTTTAAAAACAGAAGGCTCAGTCTTTCTGAAGCTTTCCCTGTTCTTCCTGTTACTGCCTTTTTTACTTTCCTTACCATTTCTATCTCTTGCTGAAGGTTATTTCAGTTTCTCTTGTATCTGCCGGATTTGCTTTGAGAGGTCATTGAGCCTGAATTCTATTGAATTGAGAATCCAGAATTGAAAATGCTCCACTTTCATCTG
The DNA here is from genome assembly GCA_030619215.1 of Fibrobacterota bacterium. GTDB lineage: Bacteria > Fibrobacterota > Chitinivibrionia > Chitinivibrionales > JANQEN01 > JAUXBV01. The sequence continues at coordinate 3,392 of JAUXBV010000161.1, forward strand.
CTTATATATCATCCATATAATTTTTATAGAGACAAGTAACATGCCAAGCTCCAGTGAAAACAGCGGCGGCAGCGGTATTGGCAGGCGAAATGTATAGCGGAGTATGTCAAGAATAAACAGCGCCGCTATTGCGCAAATAAAGACAACATTAACAACCTTGTCGAATCCGGCTGAACGGGCGCCGCCGATTCTGCCAACAAAATTTCGAATTTTTTCCTTTTCCCTTTGAAAACTTTCGAGATCTTCCTGCAGAGGCATTGATTCCGAATCGGTCATTTTCACCTTTCCTTTGTTGGATAAATAGTTTGTTTATAATATAAAAGATGCAGGAATTAAATTCTCTGTCTGAATAATCTACCCCACTAGTGTGTGATACGCGTTTTTTCGTAGATTATTCAGAAGTAGAGAATCTTATCCAGCTTCGCTGGGTTAGACGATCCTGTTCAAACGCTGAATTCTCTGTGCTAACAGGCGCGCTAAAAACAGCGCATAATGCGGCCTCTTTTTTATGGCTTCGATAAATTGACTCTTGGAAACTTCAATAAGTTTTCCAAAGCTCAAAGCCTGTACTGTAGCACTGCGTTTGTTATTAAGTAGAAAGGACATCTCCCCCATGAAAATATCATCTGCAGATAACATGGATACAATTTTATTATTTACTAAAACGCTGTATCTTCCCTTTACAATATAATACAGAAAATTACTTGGCTCCCCTTCGCGAAATATTTCATCCCCGGGTTTAACCTCTTTCGATTTCATGTCAACAAAAATGCCGGGGGTAATATTTTCCACCTCTTTCTCAAGTCCGATATCAAAACTGACTTCATTTCCTTTTTCATTATAAACCAGATTCTCCGCAACATTCTTTGTCATTAGTATACCTCGCCCATGCAACTCAAGAAGGTTCTCCTCCTTTGTCACATCTTTTACTTCACGCCAGTTAAAACCTTCACCCTCATCAGCGATAAAAAATTTGGCACTGTTCGGAGTAATAGCATATTCAAAGGTTACCCTTTTTCCCGCAACCTCAGGATCCCTGCCCCTCTTTTTTATCAAGCCAATGACCGAACCGTATTTCTCAAGCCACTCTGTTTTTTCTTCATAGCTAATGCTGCAATTGCCATGCTCGATTGCGTTCAACAGCATTTCGTTGAGGGCAAGCTGAAGGTCAAACTTCTTGTCTGCGCCAAGCTTATTAGAATTATAGAGGAAATTACAGATAAGGTTAACATAACATTTTGCTTCCAAGGGATCATTATCCAGCTTAAAGGAGCCGGAAATATATGATACGATATCCGAGCCGATACCCCTCTGAAAAATTATCCGGCGGTTATTAAAGATTATTGATAATACCTTTAAAAGGTTTTCCTTTATGTCTCCAACATCGAGGTCAACAATTATATTCGCACCCCGTATATTTTCAATACGTCTCCTGTCATCGATATTATCACACACAGCTATAATTCCACAGTGCAGGAGCCATGGGTCACCCATAATATTATTCAACAATTCAAAGGCATCAATTTTCTTATCCGAAAAATTTATAAACATTAATTCCGACATCTCAGAATTTAAAAAATCTATAGCCTGGGGAGCATCTTCCAGGTAAACAACCTCATCAATCTCTTTTTGGCTGGACTTTGTTATCTTTGAAATGATCGTAAAAACCTCTTTATTACTGGTAACAACCGGGATTGTATTCATAATTTTAACGCATCTCCCTTTTACTAAAAGAGTTGTGGTTAGTACCTTAGAAATAATTTCCTGCGTTTTTTTACCCTGAAGGGCATAAGAGCTACTAAGAAATATATTTCTAAGTATCTCTTTATGGCAGAAAATTATTTCGTGAAGGCTATAGTCCAGCTTAGCTGGGTACTTATCCCCCGCTTTGCGGGATTAAAACAGTTTATCTGGGTTAGGGAACTGTCTATTTAATTATATGATAAAAAAAAATTAATTGTATAAAATGCTTTTTTTTCTTAGATTTATATTTTCCGCTTTGTATAAAAATGCAGTATAATTCCAACACCGGCACCTGAATAATTGGGCATGATGTTTTCCTCTTTACCCCCGATAGGCCTTTTATCAGGGATATAACCTTTTTGAACAATAAAAAACTTGAGAGAAACCGGCTTTGCCAGCCTGAGGCACAAATCCCCCTTTGCCTGAAGCCCGGGCCTGATGCTGTGAAGATAGACAGGATTATCCCCTTCGGAATTCCGTTTTAGAATATGATACGCACCAAGTATCGATGCAGTGAACCTGAAACTTGCCGGTGCGCTATATACTTTACTCTTCGGAATCCTGAACAGGGTAATACCTAAGGGGGCCCAGTCTATATAGGCATCCCATTCATGCCTCTCCTGATTGATAGAAAATGCAAATGTGTTGGGTATCAACATGTGGCCAATATAAATTTCATCGCCAACGAATTTTTTATACTTTCCGGGTATTTTGTGTTTAATATCTGATTTTTTAATAAGTGCTTTTACATCAAAGTCGATTAACACACTAAAAGGAAATATCTCTGAAATATAAGTCCACGGATATGCTGCGCCACCGGCAAGATGCAGATCAAGGCGTATCGGCACTTCAGAAGCTTTACAAATCCCATTTTCAGTGAATATGAACATTAAAAATAACAGTATGAAGATTTTCTTTTTCTCCATTATTCCTCTTTGTAGTTACTAATTAGCATGACCGGGAACACATCATTTTGTCATTTCGACCGAAGGGACAGTTTTACCTAGTTTTCGGACAGACACTAATTAACGCCTGAAAAAAAATATTATAATTGTCAGAGTAAAAACCTGTTGTTAATATAATACTTTAATTCTAACTATATGTAAATCACATTCTTACATATTCACCGATTTAATTAGCAATACTCAAATAGTAATTACTTAAGGAAAAACTTGACAATACTTTGTGCGCTTTGTATTTGAGAATAATGTTATTTTCATATTATGAAAAAAAATAAAAATCTAACTATAGGAAGGCGGGGAGATGAAATTTTTAAAGAAGCTCAAGCTATGGCATAGAATCATTATTGGAATGGTTTTAGGAATAATGGTCGGGCTTATCTTCGGGGAGAACGCCACACTCCTGAAACCTCTCGGTACTATATTTATCAACCTGATAAAAATGCTTATTGTTCCTCTAATTTTTGTCTCTCTTGTTGTCGGTGTAATGAGCATGGGTAATGACCTAAAAAAAATGGGGATTATCGGGGCTAAGACCTTGGGCCTATACCTGCTTACGACAACAATAGCGGTGACTATCGGTTTAATTTTTGGCACCATTCTTCAACCCGGGAAAAGTGTCGATATCAGTTCTGCCGGAGAAGTACAAACGGGTCAATTCCCGGGCTTTATCGAAACAATAGTTAATCTGGTGCCTAAAAACCCCGTCAGTTCCCTTGCCGAGGGTAATGTTTTACAAATAATCGTATTTGCCATCCTGATAGGTGTTGCCATTTCATTGACAGGAGAAAAGGGGAAACCCGTGGCAAACCTCTTCGATTCAATGGCCAATGTCGTTTACAAATTAACCGCGATGATCATGCAGGTCGCGCCAATCGGAGTATTCGGACTAATGGCATGGGTTGTCGGACAATACGGTATGGGTATGATGCGGCCGCTATTAATGGTAATTGTCGGGGTATATCTGGCCTGTATTGTTCATATAGGAATAGTTATCCTCGGATCGGTAAAACTACTTGGGAAACTCAGCCCCATTAAGTTCCTGAAAGGGATCATATCTCCCTTTACTTTTGCATTTGTCAGTACCAGCAGCTCAGGAACTTTACCGTTAAGTATTGCTGCTGCTCAGGAAAATCTCGGTGTTTCAAGAAAGATATCAAGTTTTGTACTTCCCCTGGGCGCTACAATCAATATGGATGGGACAGCAATATATCAGGGTGCTACTGCTCTATTTGTTGCACAGGCATATGGTAT